>JBKOVQ010000108.1:0-7296 GCA_046723985.1 Actinomycetota bacterium
TTCGTGATGTGGCCAGCGTGCGCGTCGTAGAGGACGTAAGGCCCTTCCTCATCGGCAACCGATTAGCGCGGAAGAATTCTCAGCCGTCTGTTCGCGCTCGGGCCGCCACCGCCGCGGGGCCCGCGGCTTGGGTCGCCGCCCGCTCGACACCGGCGGCTGCGTAGGAGTCGTCCTCGTCGAGCGTTTCGTGCTCGAGCAGCGCCTGCACGAGGGAGTCGAGTCGAGTTCGGTTCTGCCCGAGCAGCTCGACGACTTCCCGGTGCGATTCGTCCACGATGCGGCGCACTTCGTCGTCGACGAGCTTCTGCGTGTCCGGCGACACGTCCGAGACGCCCGGCAGAAGCGGCCCTTGTCCGTCCCGCGGGATCACCGCGACCGGGCCGATCGCCTCGCTCATCCCCCAGCGTCCGACCATCTGGCGTGCGATCTCGGTGAGCTGCTGGATGTCGGATTCGGCGCCCGTGCTCGTCTCTCCGTAGACGACTTCCTCCGCGGCGCGACCTCCGAGGGCGACCTTGATCTTCGCGTACACCTCCGGCTCGCGGTAATTGAACCGGTCGCTCTCCGGCGCCGAGAAGGTGACGCCGAGCGCGAGTCCGCGTGGAATGATCGACACCTTGCGCACCGGGTCGGCGCCCTCCGTGAGCATGCCGACGATCGCATGCCCGGCTTCGTGATAGGCGGTGCGACGCTTGTCGTCAGGGCTCATCATCACCTGCCGCTCGGCTCCGAGCACGATGCGCTCGAGCGCGTCCGTGAAGTCCGCCTCCTCGACAACCTGGTGAGTCCGCCGGGCGGCCAGGAGTGCTGATTCGTTGACGAGATTGGCCAGGTCGGCCCCGACCATCCCCGGCGTCGTCGCGGCGATCCGGCCCAGGTCGACGTCGGGCGCCAACGGCACGGAGCGCGAGTGCACCCGTAGGATCGCCTCCCGCCCGGCACGGTCGGGCGGCGATACCGCGACTCTCCGGTCGAACCGGCCTGGACGGAGCAGGGCCGGGTCGAGCACGTCGGGACGGTTGGTCGCGCCGAGGACGATCACGCCCGTCGAGGAGTCGAAGCCGTCCATCTCGGTCAGGATCTGGTTCAGGGTCTGCTCACGCTCGTCGTTGCCGCCGCTGAAGCCTCCGACGCCCGAGGTGCGCGACCGTCCGACTGCGTCGAGCTCGTCGATGAAGACGATCGCCGATCCGGCCGCCTTGGCCTCCTTGAACAAGTCGCGTACGCGCGAAGCACCGACGCCGACGATCGCCTCGACGAACTCCGACGCGGCCATTGAGAAGAACGGCACGTTCGCCTCGCCGGCCACGGCGCGGGCGAGCAGGGTCTTGCCTGTCCCCGGCGGGCCGGAAAGAAGCACGCCGTGCGGGATTCGACCGCCGAGCCGCCGGTACTTGTCCGGGTTCCGGAGGAAGTCGACGACCTCCGACAGCTCGGCCTTCGCCTCGTCGATCCCGGCGACGTCCGCGAACGTGACCCGGTCGCCCGTCGCCTCGTAGCGTCGCGCGCGGGAGCGGCCGAAGGAGCCGAGGACGTTTTGCACGTTGCCGGCCCGCCGCATCAACCACACGAGCAGGAGCACGAACAGGATCGTCGGCCCGAACCCGAGCAGGAGGCTCTGCCACCACGGCGGCCCTCGGTCGAGCGGCTCCGCGTTGACGACGACGCCTTTCTCCTCGAGCAACGCCGACAGCGTGTCGTTGTTCGCGAAGGCCGGGACCTCCGTCTTGAAGCGCGTCGTCGGCTTCGACCCCTCGAACCGCACTTCCTGGGTGAAGGTGCCCTGGATCGCGGTGCCCTTCGAGGTCATCTCCTTCACATGACCGGCTCGCACCTGCTGCAGGAAGAAGGGCGTGTAGGGAATGCGAACGCGAGCCGCCGGCTGGTTCGCCCTCATGCCGAAGAAGAGGTTGATCGTGAGCAGACCGAGGAACAGCGCGATCCAGGTGCGGCCCGGGCGGAAGCGCGACCACTGAGACCGCGACGGCGTCGGTTCGCGGGGCGGCGGCTGCGCGCCCGGCGTCGTCGGCCTACCCTCAGGAACCTCTGCCATGCAGGCCGCCTCGGGTCCGCTCCTCCTCGACGGTCAACTCGGCGATCGGTATCGCCTCCAGGCGTTCATCGGGAATCGGGAGGCCACTCTCGAGCGAGAGCCCATACGTGCCCGCCGCGAGCCGCTCCTCCGCGCGCTCGACCGCCACGAGCTGCTCGCGCAGGTCCTCCGAACGGCTGTCGTCCAGCTCGTCCTGGTAGAGCTCGGCGGCCTCGTCGCCGGAGTCGCCCTCGTCGTCCCCGTCGTCATCGTTGCCGAGTTCGGCGAGTTGCCCCTCGATCCGCCGGCGTTCCGCGGCCAACAGCTCGCGCGCGCGTTCGGGATCCACCCCGGCACCCTATCTGCCTTTGCCCGCCGGCGACCACGCCGCGGGCCCACCCAGCGTCAGGTCGGCCAGGCCCCCGAGGTCGACGCAGTTGATCTCTCTGATCGCAGTCAACACCATCAGGACGCTGTCGCACGAGCGACAGCGAACGACGGTCCCGGGTGCGCGCACGTACACGACGAGCTCGGCGACCCGGGCGACGGCGCCGCACGACGCGCAGGTGCCGACTGCGGTCGTCAACTCGCGGCCGAACACATCCACGAGTTGGCCCGCAATGGCATTTCCGTCCAGCGCGTCCATCACTGGCGCCCTGTCGGGCCGAAGCGCTCGGTCCTGATCCGAGCCGGATCGTGTCCCAGTCCGACGAGGCCGTTCGCGGCCGCCTCGACGAAGCCGGTCGGGCCACAGACGTAGCTCAGGGCACCCTGGTGGGCCGGCCATGCGACCTCGCCGAGCAACGCCGTGTCGACGCGTCCCCGATGGCCTTTCCACTCGGCAGGCCACTCGCGGGTGAGGGTCAACCGGATGTCGACCTCGTCATACGCCGCGAGGCGGTTCAAGTCGTCGCGGTAGATGACGTCTTCGAGCGCCCGCGACGAGTAGAGGAGGCGGGCCGGCACGTTGCTGCGGGCAGCAGCGCGGTGGCGGAGCATCGCGCGTAGCGGCACGATCCCGGAGCCGCCGGCAACGAGCAGCAGCGGCCCACCGAGGGACGTTTCCCAGACGAAGTAGCCGCCGATCGGCCCGCGCAGCTCGAGCCGGTCGCCCGACCGGAGCTCATCGGTGAGATAGGGCGAGACCTCGCCGTCGTCGAGCCGCTCGACCGTCAGCACGACGTACCCGTCCTCCGGCGCCGACGCAATGGAGTAGCTGCGCTGAGCCTGGTAGCCGTCCTCGGCGGTCAGGCGCACGTCGATGTGCTGACCCGCGCGATGCCCCGGCCAGTCGGGAAGGTCGAGGACGATGCTCTTCACCCGCGGCGTCTCCTCGACCAGCTCGACCACATCGGCGAGCTGCCAGTTCAGTCGCCCGCGTACCGCTGTTCCCGCCAAGGATCCCCGTGGTTGTGGTAGCCGTAGGTCTCCCAGAACCCCGGCTGATCCTGCTCGCGCAGCTCCAGCCCCCGCGCCCACTTGGCGCTCTTCCAGAAGTACAGGTGCGGGACGAGGAGCCGCGCAGGCCCGCCGTGCTCGGGGTCGAGCCGCTCGCCGTCGTAGGCGTGCGCGATCCAGGCCTTGCCGCCCGTCACGTCCTCGAGCGGCAGGTTCGTCGTGTAACCGCCGTCGCTGAAGGCCAGGACGTATTCCCCGCTCGTCTCGACGCCGGTCAGCAGTGTGTCGACTGACACGCCCGTCCAGACGGTGTCCAGCTTCGACCACTTGGTCACGCAGTGGATGTCGACGGTCACCGTCTCGGACGGCAATGCGCCGAACTCCTCCCAGGTCCAGGACACCGGGTCGTCGACCGCACCGCGGATCGTGAAGGTCCACTCCCCGAGCGGCGTATGCGGGGTCGGACCGGCCGAGAGGACGGGGAAATCATCGGTCACGTACTGGCCCGGCGGCACGCGCCCCGGATCACCCTCCGAGCGGCGCCGGCCCTTGAATCCGCGGGAGACGAACGACATCAGTCCTCCTCAACCATACGACGGCATCCCATTGCCGCGGTCGGCATCTCTCGCTACCCGAACGTGAACGCGTACGCCTCGGCGCCGGGCTCGAGCAACGTGATCTCCAGGGTCCGGTCGCGGACCTCGCCCGGCTCGCGCACGAGCTGGTACAGACGGCCCTCTCGGAGCAGGCCGTTCCCCTTCTCGTCGACGTCGCCGCCGTGTGACGCTCCCGGCGCGTCGCCTCGAGGAGCACGCGGAAGGGAATCGGGGCGGCACGATCGGATCGGCGCCCGCGGCCACGACCACGTGCTCGGCCTTGTGCCGATCGCCGTCGACGTCCACAGTGCCGACTCCCGCCAGGCGGCCGCTCCCGCGAAGCAGGTCGATTCCGTGGTCGGCGAGCCAGCGCTCCTGGCCGGCGTCGGTGTGGTTCGAGACCATGAAGTCACGCCAGGCCAGCGCAGCCTCGACGTCGACCTTTGCGGTCGCTGCGGCGTCGTTCGCGGCGTGCACCGCCTCGCCCGGGGCGGAGCAGCGTCTTCGGGGGAATGCACGCCCAGTAGGAACACTCGCCGCCGACCAGCTCCCGCTCGACGAGCGCGACCCGCAGGCCGCCCTCCGCCAGCGCCCGGCACAGTGCTCGCCCGGCGAGCCGGCCCCGATGACGATGACGTCGTAGTCGCTCACGTCGGCAGCTCCGTCCCGGCCTGCTCCGCCACCATGTATTCGGCGTACCAGTCGGGCCAGTTCTCGTCTCGCTGCCCGGTCCGCTTCTCGTGCTCGCCGTGGGCGGCCTCCGCACGCCGAAGCGCGCTGGCCAGGTCCGCCGTGGAAGCGAATGCCGTCTCGGCGGGGTCAATCCGGCCGCGCAGCCGCGTCGTGATCTCCTGCAGCAGCCAGCCGTTGCCGTCCGGGTCCCTGAACGTGGCGAAAGTGCGGTAGCTGGCGTCATCGGGCGCGGGCCCGCTGACGCGACCGCTCGTGCCGTCGGGCTGGAACTGAGCGCCGGGCGTCCCGGCGTGGAACACCTCGCTGACCTCGGCGCCGTGGGCGAGAAGCGCGTCGCGCGCAGCCTCGATGTCCGAGACGATCAGGTAGAGACCTTCGGCCGAGCCGGGTGCGGCCGACGTCATGTTTGTCCCGAATTGGATCGAGCACCCCGAGCCGGGCGGCGTGAACTGGACGACCCGGAACCCGTTGTCGAAGGGGAAGTCGGCGTCGAGCCTCCACCCGAGGCTCCCGTAGAACTCCTTCGAGCCGTCGACATCGGAGACCGGGAGGACGACGACCTCGAGCTTCATGTCGGAGGTGCCCGCTCTTTCCGTCCCGGTTGCGCTCTCGCTGACGGCCGGAGTGCTGCTCATGGTCGACCTCCTTCTGTCCCAACGGGACTGGGCGATCCGCTATGGATCGGCATCCTAAGTGTTCATATCGTCACAAATGTTCCAGTTTGGTGAACGCACCCAGCCGCGCCGGGCCGAGAGGAGGTCGCGGCTCCGTTGAGTGCCATCACTGGTGCACGTCGAGTGGCACGCGGTGGAGCCTTCGGGTTTATCTCCCGCCGGGCCCTTTCGACGGCTCCCGGTCTCGGCTGATTTTGGTGGGTTGTGTTGCCCCTTTGTTGCCGGGTGCATGTCGGTTGCAGAATGAGAGTCCGGTGTTCGCCACTGGTCAGCCTTTGGCGAGCCGAACCCCACCCCTGCGACAGCGACGAGGGCGGCGGGTCCTTCCTCGAGCGGATCGGGGGGCGGCCCCGTTCAGTGGCCGAGCGTCCTCTGACCCGAGGACCCTAGATCGCCGCGGCGGGAATCTCTCGCGGGTTCGTTGCGCACGGAGCGCCGTCCAATTTCATCCTCCGAGTGCAGGGCGTACCTCGTCGAGACGGCAGCAGCGGTCGTGGCCATCGACTCGCTGCCGACGGTCTCGGACAGCACGGGATGCGCCAAGCGCTCGAACGGCTCCGTAAGCCCCTGCACGCGGTGCTGCTCACGCACTCGCATCCCGACCACTACGCGGGCCTCGCACAACTCGTCGCCGCTGACGATGTATCAGGCGCGAACAGCGATCCCGGGATAGTCAACGATCAGCCCGTCGGCGCCATACCTGAGAACGGTGCGGAAGCCGTCGTAGTGGCTGACGTAGTCGTAGCGGCGCTCGTCCAGCCGTGCGTACGTCTGTTCGAGGCGCTCGACGGTGAGGTCGGCACGAACCCAGGCGGCAAGCGCGCGCCCCGTTTCGCCGACCGCGAGTCCCAGCCGCGCAACCGGCAGCGCGTTGGTGACAGCCGAGGACTCGAGATCGACGTCGGAGCACTCGGAGAGATCCGGTCGAGTGACGCCATCGATCAGCCAGGTGTCACCGGCTCGCGTCAACGCCACTGCGCGGTCCAGTGAACGGATCGTCGCCGCCGACGTGCTGCCGTCCGGAGCGAGCGTGATCTCGTAGGCGATGTGATGTCCGCCGCCCTCCTCGACGAACGTCGAGCCGCCGCGGAGCAGCGTGGGCGGCGTGAACCACGCCACTTCGAAGCCGTCTCGTACGCCGAGATGGCGAAATGCAACTGGTGTGCTCATTTCGCCTCTTCGTCGCGCAGCGCGAGCCTTCGGTCGGCGAGCGACTCGCGGAGGATGGCCATCGCTCGCGGGCCCATGCCATGCAGTTTCACCAAGTCCGCAGCACGATGTTCCGTGAGCTGCGACAGGCGGGTGATGCCGATCGCCGCGAGGGCGCGCGTGGCTGGAGCTCCGATGCGGGGCAGTTCGTCGGGAGTGGTCAGAGTCGCGCTCGCTTTCGTCTTTGTTCATAGATAGGACTCGAACCTCCCACCGAAGTCACCGCCGCTCGAGCAGCGGATCAGCCGACTAGACGAGAGCGGGCTCGCGCTCGTACTCGGCTGCGCCTCCTTCCAGAGCGCCGTCGCCTCAGGCGGCCGCCGTCGTCGGGACGCCGTGGCGGGCGACCACACGCTCGTAGTTGAGGCGCATGAGCTCGATCACGTCGCGGACGTCGTCCTCGGTCTCGATCCGACGCGCGCCGAAGCCAGGCTTGCCGTGAAAGACCGGGTGGTAGTCGATGCGTCCTTGCTCGAAGAGGCGCGTCCACACGTCCTAGGAGGTGACCTCCTCGGTGATCCGCTCGCTCGCCCTCTGCCCGTTTGCCATGACCACCTCCTCGCAGATTCCAGATAGCGAATCGGACTCGTCTTCGGTCAACGACGAGTCCGCCGAGCGCATTTCCGGCGGAATCGCGTCGCGTGATCAGCGACGGGGAGAGACGTGGCGCCTCTCGCTGGTGGCATGCCGCGAG
>JBKOVQ010000191.1:0-3049 GCA_046723985.1 Actinomycetota bacterium
GCTCCGAGCGTCGCGACCTGTGCCGTCCAGGGCGCGATCGCATCTCGCTCGCCGCGCTTGAGCGCCGCGTTCCGCTGTGCGAGCGCGCCGGCGTAGTCGACGGAAAGCTGGCCTCGCGCCGGGAGGACCCGCCCCAGCGAACGGTCGAAGTACGCCCGCCGAGCCGCCGGGCCTGCTTTGACGATCGCGAGCCGATCGGGCGTGAACACGAGCGTGGCATTGTCCCGGCGCAACTGCTCGGCCGCGGGCACGCGGGCGCCGTTCACCGCCGCGCGCTTGCCGTCCGTGGCAGACAGCGTGATGCCGATCCGGACCGATGTGCGGCCCTGCACGCCGTCGAGTCGGATCTGTGCCGATTCGGTCCCGAATCGGATCAGCTCGCCGTCCGACCGGGTGCGCGGCGAGAAGCCCTGCGTCCCGACGTGAAGCGACTCGAGGAGGTTCGTCTTGCCGGCGCCGTTCGGCCCGACCGCCAATACCAGGCCCGGCTCGAGGGACAGTTCGAGCTGCGCGTACGAGCGGAAGTTCGCCAGGAGGACCGACGAGACGATCAGCCGGCGAGACGGATCGGCATGATCAGGTACCAGAAGTCGTCGTCGGGCCCCTGGATCAGCCCGGGCCGGAGTGGGTCGATCAGGCGTAGCCGTAGCTCCTCCCCTTCAGCCGACTCGATTCCATCCCGGAGGAAATCGGCGTTGAACCCGATCTCCAGCGGATCGCCGTCGAAGCGGATCGGAAGCGACTCCCGGGCCTCGCCGACGTCCTGCGTCTGCGTCCAGACGGTGACCTCGCCTTCGCTGAACCGCAGTCGGAGCGGTGAGTTGCGATGCGCCATCACCGAAATGCGGCGAACGACTTCGAGCATCTCCTCGCGCGGAAGCACGACGTCGTGGGCGAACTCCTTGGGGCGCAACTCGTCGAACTTTGGGAACTGGCCCTCGATCCGCCGGGTGGTCAGCCACGTGTCGTCGACACCGAACAGCACCTGGTTCTCCTGCACGCCGAGCTCCAGCGTCCCGCCCGACGCGAGCCGCCGAATCTCCTCCAGCGCCCGCGCGGGGACAATCGCCTCCAGGTCGGGGATCGCACCCTCGATCGGAGTCTCCTTGTACGAGAGCCGGTACGAGTCGGTGGCGGCCATCACGAGCTTCCCGTCCCCGAAGCGGACCAGGATTCCGGTGAGCACGGGTCGTGCCTCGTCGCGTGAGACCGCACGACCCACCGACGCGACTGTGGCGAGGAAGGAATCCGCCGCGAGCGTGTGCGTCGTCGCCGACGTCGTGTCGGGCAGGCGCGGGAAGTCCTCCGCGCTGTAGGTGTTCAGGCGGTACTCCGCCGGCCCGCAGCGGACCTCGAGCGCCTTCTCGTCGTCTCGGTACTGCATCTCGACGTCGCCTGCCGGCAGCAGGCGAGCGAGGTCCGCGAGCAGACGCCCCGGTACGACCGCGGCGCCGCTCCCCTCCACGGTCGCCTCGAGCGGTGTGCGCAGCGACAACTCCATATCGGTGGCGGCGAGTTCGGCGCCGCTCTCGTCGGCTCGAATGAGGATCCCGCCGAGGATCTGCACGGCCGCTCGCGTCGAAACACCCCGGCTGACAACCGCAAGTTTCTGCGCGAGCTCTTCACGCGGGCACGCGAGTTTGAGGCCGGGACCGAGCACCGTCTCTATGTCACTCATATCTGTAAGAAAACCTTTCGTAGTTCATAGGCGCTGTGAATGTGGGGAAAGCGGCCGCTGTTTCTGATGGACACGTCGTTTCCGGTGTGGACGCCGTCTGGGGAGAACATCGCGGGATCCACAGCGTGATCGAGGTCGCGGTCGGAATCCACAGTCTCAGCGCACTTGTTTGATGCGTGCGGTCAGCTCTTGCACAAGGTTGTACACAGTCCGGTCGGCTCGGATCATGTTCGTGATCTTCGTATTTGCGTGCAGGACGGTGGTGTGATCGCGGTCGCCGAAGTGCTTCCCGATCTTCGGCAGCGACGAGTCGGTCAGCTCGCGCGAGAGGTACATCGCTACCTGGCGAGGATAGACGATGTTTTGAGAGCGTTTGTGGCTGCACAGTTCGTCGAGCGAGAGCGCGAACCGCTCGCAGACGACCTCCTGGATGTGCTCGATCGTCACCTGTGCGACCTCGCCCTGGGGGAAGACATCCTTGAGCACATCCTGGGCGAGTTCGGCGGTCATCGGCCGGCCCGTCAGCGACGCGAACGCCACCACCCGCGTGAGCGCCCCCTCGAGCTCGCGGATATTGGTCGAGATCCGCCCGGCAACGAAGGTGAGGAGTTGCGGGTCGGCGATGTGGATCCCGTCGGTCTTGACCTTCTTGCGCAGGATCGCGATCCGCGTCTCGAGGTCGGGCGGCTGGATGTCGGTGATCAGACCCCACTCGAAGCGCGAGCGCAGGCGGGCCTCGAGCGTCGCGATCTCCTTCGGCGGCCGGTCGGACGAGAGGACGATCTGGCTTCCTGACTCGTAGAGCGAGTTGAATGTATGGAAGAACTCTTCCTGGAACCGTTCCTTGCCCTCGAAGAACTGGACGTCGTCGATCAGCAGCAGGTCGTAGTTGCGGTAACGCTGCTTGAAGCCCTCGATCCGTTTGTCGCGGAGCGAGTTGATGAAATCGTTGACGAACGACTCGCTCGTCACGTAGCGCACGGACATGTCCCCCGGGTGCTCCATCACGTACTGCGCGATCGCCTGGAGCAGATGGGTCTTGCCGAGACCTGTAGAGCCGTAGATGAACAACGGGTTGTAGGCTTGCGCGGGCGCTTCCGCGACGGCGAGTGCGGCGGCGTGCGCGAACCGGTTCGACGAGCCGATCACGAAGAGGTCGAACGTGTACTTCGTGTTCAACCCGGATTCGCTGATCCGCTGAGCGGGCGGCTGGGTTGCGTCCGGCACCGCGCCGGTCTCGGCGACGGTGAGTTGGACTCGGCGCCGCTGGCCGGTGGCGTCACGAACCGCCGCGCGAATCAGCTCGAGGAAATGCCCCTCGATCCACTCCCGAGTGAAGTCGTTCGGCACGGCGAGGACGAATGAGTCATC
>JBKOVQ010000141.1:0-11008 GCA_046723985.1 Actinomycetota bacterium
GGCCGGTACCCCGTGCCGGCGGCACGGACGGCGTCAAGCAGCAGCCGCATTCCGTCCAGGTTGGTGCGGTAGCCCTTCTCAAAATCCGTCTCCGCCTCGCCGGAGACGACGGCAGCCAGGTGGAAGACGACCTCGGGCAGCCCGGAAAGCAGGTCGCGGGCGACGCCGGGCTCGGCGAGATCGGCAATGGCGTCCTCAACCTCGAAGGTCGGGGCGGCCGGTGCTGTGGGCTCGACGACATCGGCCAGCACGACGTGCGAGATGCCCTCGCCAGCGAGCATGCCGCCACGCGCCAAGCGCTGCACGAGCTTGCGACCGAGCATGCCCGCCGCGCCTACGACAAGAACCCGCACAGCCGCGGACCGTACCGCTTCGGCGAAGCCGACTGGGCACCGGCAACCGTGAAGCAGCTGCCGCGGACCGGACACGGAACGGCAGCAGCCGCAAGGCCAGGCGAAAAGCTCGTGGGAGTGGTGGACGAAGGCGCCACCGGCTCGGTGTTCTTCTTATTGGAGGAGCCGTCTGCAGCTTGGCTGCCGATCAGCCGCCTGCGGTCCAGGGCCCCTGTCCCGTGACGCGCTGGACACGAATGCGCGTGATGTACCCAGGCGGAGGATCGGGCATGGGCGGGAACGTGACGTCCGGTCCGACGTAGGTCTGCGCAAGCCGCTGCAGGAGTTCGGGCGCACCGCCCTCGGTGATTCGAGCCTGCCCGTAGACGACCGCGTAGTTTCGCATCCCGATCGCATTCGCTCCTTCTGCCTCCAGCGAGAGGGCCACACGGGGGTCGCGCAGGATGTTCTCGACCTTGCGGCGCCGAAACAGGTGCCCGGAGACGATCTCGTCGTCCTCGATTCCGATCCAGACGATCGTGACCTGCGGGCTGCCGTCGGCGTTGATCGTGACCAGGTGCGCGAGCGGCCCGGACGCGATGAGCTCCCGAACGGGATCAAGCGGCGAATCCATTCGCTCCCAGTCTAGGGACGGAACGAGGCCACCCAGGGAGCTCATGGGAGGACAGATTTTCGCCGTCGAGGGGGATGACGGTGAGTTCGGGCGGCGGCCGGCGGATGAAGCTCCCGAGGAGGAGGAGGTCCTCGGCCTGCCCGCCGGTCAGGGGTTCGGGGTCACGGGGGGTGTGCCTGGTGATCGTGAGGCCGGCGTTGATCTCGAGCCGGGCGCCGGGCCCCGGGGGGAGGGGGCGGACGGCGCAGAGCGCGCCCGCGCGGACGAAGAAGGCCTTCCGCCAGCCGGGGCTCACGGCGGGTGCGATCAAGCAGGCGTCCACCTGGCGGAGGTGCTCGAGCCGGCGGAGTCGCTCGAGGACGTTCTCGAGCGCCTTGAGGCGGTCGCGGAGCCGCGCTGCCTCTTCGTAGCGGAGGCACTCGGCCAGGTCGGCGAGGCGCTCGTGAAGCCGCGGCAGTGGCCCGCCGGCGAGGAGCTGATCCAGCTCTTCCGGCGTGGCGCCCGCGAGTGCGCGGGCGGCGAGTGCGGCCTGTCGGCGGCTGCCGATCGGGCCGAGCTCGGTCGGCGTCTTGGTGACGACGAACTCGTCGCCTCTCCGCCGCAGGTAGACACCTCGGTCCTGCGGCCGGCTGCGGGAGTTGGCGGGCGGTTGAAGCTCCCGGATCAGCCGGAGCTCCTCGAGCGCTGCCTCGAGCTCCGAGCCGAGAACGCGCCACTCGATCCGGTCGAGCGCGAGCAGGGCCGCCTCCACCGAGGGGCGCTGGGATTCGCCCTGGAAGTAGGAACGCAGGCGTGCGCGCAGGTCGCGCGCACGGCCGACGTAGAGCACCTGGTCGTGGCGGTCGCGGAAGAGGTACACGCCGGGCCGCGTCGGCGCGCCGCGAATGAGGAGGCGCTTGCCGTGCACGCGTCGCTGGCGGGGAGCGGCCAGGGTGCGCAGCTCGGAAACTCGGCGGGCTCCCAACTCCTGCGCAAGCCCGATGAGGCAGATGAGGACCTGAGCGGTCGCCTCCGCGTCGGGCAGCGCCCGGTGGCAGGGAGCGGTCGGCACCCCGAAGAACTGGGCGAGGGAGGAGAGGCTGACCCGGTTCAGGCGGCTTGCGAGCAAGCGGCGGGCGAGCGCTGCCGTACACAGGGGCGGCTCCGCCAGCCTGCGGCTCTCGCGCCGGCGCAGTTGCCGCTCGAGGAAGCGCTGGTCGAAGCGGGCATTGTGCGCGACCAGGGGCGCGTCGCCGGCGAAGGAAAGGAAGCGGCCGACGACGGTTCCGACGCGGGGCGCGCCCCGCAGCTCCCGCTCCTGCAGCCCGGTCAGACGGGCAACGGGCTGGGGGAGGGGAACGCCGGGATCGACGAGGGACTGAAAGCTGTCGACGAGCTCCAGCGCCCGCACCCGGACCGCGCCCAGCTCGCAGATTCGGCTGGTGTGCGCCGAGAGCCCTGTCGTCTCAAGGTCGAAGACCACGAACTCGGCCTCCTCCAGCAACGGATCCGGAGCGCCCGCGAGCGCGACGGTCGCGCCCGTGCACACGATCCGGCTGTCGCCGGCGCATACCTCGGTGAGCAGCGAGGAGGCAAGCCCGGCCGGGATCGCGCGACTCGCGAACAGGAGCCGGGCCGCCTCCACCGACAGGAGCGATCCCCGCTCCTCCAGCAAGGCAACGAGCCGATCGAGGCCGTCGAGCGCGAGCTGCACCCAGCCATCAAAGCGAACATACGTTCGATGTGCAAGCATCGTGTCCGTGAGGGCGAACGCGACGATCCTGCACGCCGACGCCGACGCGTTCTTCGCGTCCGTCGAGCAGCGCGACGACCCCCGCCTGCGCGGACGGCCGGTGATCGTGGGCGGCGGCGTCGTACTCGCCGCCAGCTACGAGGCAAAGGCGTACGGCGTCCGGACGGCAATGGGCGGGAGCCGGGCCAGACGGCTCTGCCCGCACGCGATCGTCGTCGTGCCCCGGATGGCCGCATACGCGGAGGCGAGCCGTGCGCTCTACGCCCTCTTCGAGGACACCACCCCGTCCGTCGAAGGGCTCTCGATCGACGAAGCCTTCCTCGACGTCCGGGGCATGGAGCGGATCGCCGGCACACCGTGGGAGATAGCCGTCTGCCTCCGCCGCACGGCCCGCGAGCGCCTGGGGCTGCCACTCACCGTCGGCATCGCGTGCACGAAGCATCTCGCCAAGATCGCCAGCGCGGTCGCAAAGCCCGACGGGCTCCTCCTCGTCGCGCCCGGGGACGAGCTCGCCTTCCTGCACCCACTCCCGATCGAGCGGATCTGGGGGATCGGACCGGCGACCGCCGCCCGGCTACGTCGCATCGGCGTGACCACGGCCGGTGAGCTCGCACGCGTGCCGGAGGGCGACCTGGAAACCGTCCTGGGCACTGCCGCGGCACGCCACCTGCACGCGCTGGCCCACAACCACGACCCCCGTCCCGTCCGCCGACGCCCCCGCCGCCGCTCGATCGGTTCCCAGCACGCCTTCGGCCTGCGAAGGGCAACACCTGCGGAGATCGAGACCGACCTCTGTGCGATCGTCGACCGCGTCACCCGTCGGCTCCGGGCCGCCAGGCGCGTCGGCCGCACCGTCGTCCTTCGCCTCCGCTTCGGCGATTACAGCCGGGCAACCCGCTCCCACACCCTTCGCCACCCGACCGCGCAGACCCGCATCGTCCTCGACGCCGCCCGCTCCCTGCTCGCAGCCGCGCAACCGCTGATCGAGCGCCGGGGCCTCACGCTGATCGGCGTCACGATCAGCAACCTCGAGAACGACCTTCCCCTTCAGCTCTGCCTTCCCTACGACACCGACAACAGCGAGCTCCTCGACGCCGCACTCGACGAGATCCGCACCCGCTACGGCCCGTCCGCGATCACCCGCGGCATCCTCCTCGGGCGCAGAACCGCTCCGGACATGCCGCTGCTCCCCGACTGAAGCCGCGGCTGCACGACCTTGACTGGTTGTCAGAGAGCGCCTTATCCTCTGGGCACTCGTCGACGCAAGGCTCGGCAAACTTGGGGGACGCCGTGGCATCGGACATCTTCGCGAAGATCGGCGACATCAAGGGCGAGTCGCTGGACTCGAAGCACAAGGACGAGATCGAGGTCCTCAGCTGGTCCTGGGGTGTGACGAATCCTGCCAAGGTGCCCGGAGGCGGAAGCGGAGGCGGGGCGGGGAAGGCGAGCTTCCACGACCTGTCGTTCACCCACAAGATCGACAAGGCGTCGCCGCTGCTGCTGAAAGGGTGCGCCACCGGCCAGCATCTGAAGGACGCGACGATCACGCATCGGAAGGCGGGCAAGGGCCAACAGGAGTTCCTGATCATCAAGATGAACGACGTGCTGATCACCGCCGTGACGGACGCCGACAGTCAAGAAGGCGGCAATCTAGAGACCGTGAGCCTGGCGTTTGCGAAGGTCGATCTCGAATACCGCCCGCGAAAGGCCGACGGGTCTCTGGATGCCGGCATTCACTTCAAGTACGACATCAAGGCCCACAAGGAAGGCTAGTCCGGACGACCGAGCCGCCTGGCGACGACCGTGCGCTGAGCCTCGACGAAGCGCTGTCGATCGCGATCGTGCTGCAGCAGAACGAGCAGTGGGCCGCTGCCGGGGCGATCTACGGCAGGATCCTCGAAGTAGCGCCCGACCATGCGGACGCCCTGCACTTCTCGGGAGTTCTCGCCCATCAGCAGGCGCGAAGCGAGGAGGCCGTCGCTCTGATCGAGAGAAGTCTCGAGCTCGAGCCGGAGCGGGCGGACTGGCACAGCAATCTCGGGATCGTCCTCCAGGATCGGCTCAGGCTGGACGAGGCGATCGCGGCGTACGAGCGTGCGATCGCCCTCGATCCGAATCACGCCAATGCCCACAACAATCTCGGCGTGGTGCTCAGAGCCAAAGGAAAGGTTGTCGAAGCGGAAGCGGCATATCGAGCCGCAATTCGCATGGATCCCGACCACTCGGACGCGTACAACAACCTCGGGGTCTTGCTGAACGGCCAGAAACGACCACACGAGGCAGCGCTCTGCTTCTCCAAGGTCATCACGCTCAGGCCGAAGCATCCCGAAGCACGCAGGTTGCTGGCGCTCGCGCACTGCACGCTCGGCGCAATCGACAAGGCGGTGGAAGTCTGCGAGGAATGGCTTCGAGAGGAGCCCGACGATCCCATCGCTCGGCACACGCTCGCGGCGTGTTCCGGCCGAGATGTCCCGCCGCGGGCGTCGGACGCATACATCGAGAAGACCTTCGACAGCTTTGCCGCCAGCTTCGACGCCAAGCTCGCGAAGCTGTCGTATCGAGCGCCGGGGCTGGTGGCGGCGATGCTCGAGGACGCGGACGTCGATGCGTCGAGAAGCCTCGACGTGCTCGATGCCGGATGTGGCACCGGGCTGTGCGGTCCGCTCATCGCACCGTATGCGCGCCGCCTGGTCGGAGTCGATCTGTCCGAACGGATGATCGATCACGCCCGCGCGAGGAATGTCTACGACAAGCTGGTCAGACGCGAGTTGACCGGGTATCTGCGCGATTCCACCGGCGCGTTCGACGTGATCGTCTCGGCAGACACCCTCGTCTATTTCGGGCCGCTCGAGGAGGTTGTGGCGGCTGCCGGGAACGCGCTCCGTGCCCCCGGAATGCTCGTCTTCACGGTCGAAGAACTCCGGGACGCCGGGCGCGACACCGGGTACGCCATCAGCCCGAACGGGCGTTACCGCCATGCGCGTGCGTACGTCGAGCGTGTGTTGGCAGATGCGAGTCTGCGGTCGAAGCTCGTCCCGGCCGAGCTGCGCCTCGAGGCAGGCGAGCCGGTGCCGGGGCTCGTGGTGCGCGGAGCGAAGAAGGTGTAGCTACCCGTACCTCGGCCCGGATGCTGGCTCGCTTCCGGGCACGTGCCGTTTCCTGCAAGCTCATCGAACGGAGACAACGGGCGACACGATGCAACGAGACGAGTGGAGGCGAACCATGGAGACAATGCAAACGGCCATCCATGGCCCGGGTTCCTGGGATCACGCGACCCCGGCCGATTGGGCGAAAGTGCTCGCAACTTTTCCTCTGTTCTCGGGAATCGCCGAGCGCCGGCTGCGCAAGCTCGTCCGGCGCGCGACATTTGCCGAGTACGGACCGGGGGACATCGTCATCCATGCCGCGCCAGGCGTTCCTCGGATTGACGCAGGATGAGCCGAGGGTCTCGCTCCAGATGCTGACGACACTCGGGTCGCAGATTCGCCGGCTCGAGACTCAGCCGGCCCAGCTTTGACGTCATGCGTCTTCGTGTGACGCGCGCCCGGGATTGAGGGTCGATGGCTCTTCCTGTTCTGTTCGCCGTCGACGAGGATCCAGGAGCCATCGCGGAGCTCGAGAGTCAGCTCGTCCAGCGTTACGGCCGTGAATACCGCGTTGAGACTTTGAGGGATCCGGATGAGGCGCTGACGAGGCTGAAGGAGCTGAGCGATGCCCGCACGGAGGTTGCACTCGTGCTTGCCGGGCAGTCGTTGCGGGAAGAGCTGCTCGATCACGTTCGTCGGCTTCACCCACATGCGAAGCGTGCGCTCCTGGTTCCGGCGAATGTCTGGGCTGACGAGTCCACTGCGGAGACGATTCGCGGGCTGATGGCTCTGGGGCGGATCGACTACTACGTGCCGCGGCCCTTGGCCTCGTCGGACGAGGTGTTCCACGAGGCCGTTTCGGACTTCCTGCTCGAGTGGGCGCGGGAGCGCCTCCTCGTGCCGCAGACGATCCGGATCGTCGGCGAGACATGGTCGGGCAGGGCATACGAGCTCAGGGAGGTCTTCGCGACTTGCGCGGTTCCGCATTCGTTTTCTCTTGCCGATTCAGACGAGGGACGCGAGGTCGTTGCCAAGGCTGGACCGGAGGCGAAGCTTCCGTTGATGATGCTTCCCGACGGCCAGATCCTCAGCGACCCCTCGAACGCCGAGATCGCCGAGGCGGCCGGCGCGCCGTCGGGTCTGGAAGCGAAGCGGTTCGACCTGGTGATCGTTGGCGCCGGCCCGGCCGGTTTGTCCGCGGCAGTCTACGGCGCATCCGAAGGTCTGCGGGTCCTCGTGCTGGATGCCGGTGGCATCGGTGGTCAGGCTCGGTCGAGCTCGCTCATTCGCAATTACCTCGGTTTCGGCAGGGGTATCAGCGGCAGCCGTCTCGCGGAGGAGGCGTACGGGCAAGCAGTGTCGTTCGGTGCGAGCTTTCTGTTCCTGCACGAGGTAGCTGCACTGGAACGCTCCGACGGCTCGTTGAGCATCTCGCTCTCCGATGGACGCCGCGTCGAGGCGAGCGCCGTGATCCTCGCCACCGGAGCGAGCTATCGCCGCCTTGGCATTCCTTCCCTGGAGGATCTCAACGGCGCCGGCGTCTTTTACGGGGGGCCGAGCTCGGAAGCTCCTGCGTTGACCGGAAGGGATGTGTACGTCGTCGGTGGCGGAAACTCTGCGGGGCAGGCCGCTCTTCATCTCGCACGGTACGCTCGACAAGTGACGCTCGTGGTTCGGGCGGCGTCGCTCCAGGCCGACATGTCGCACTATCTCGTCCAGGCAGTCGAGGCGGCACCGAACGTGGACGTGCGGAGCGGGACGGAAGTCGTCGGCGGGGGAGGCGAGGGTCACCTGGAACGGCTGACACTGCGTGAACGCGCCACCGGCGAGACTGGGACGGTGGCTGCCGACGCCCTGTTCGTCCTGATCGGGGCACACCCGCAAACGGACTGGCTGCCGGCGGCCATTGAACGGGACGAGTACGGATTTCTGCTCACGGGCGGCGATGTCAACGAGGGCTGGCCGCTGGAGCGCCGACCCCTCTTACTGGAGACGAGCATGCCGGGCGTGCTCGCCGCGGGAGACGTGCGCCACGGCTCGACCAAGCGCGTCGCCGCCGCCGTGGGAGAGGGCTCGATCGCCGCGCAAGTCGTTCACCAGCTCATTGTGGAATCGCAGGCGCAATCGCCGCTGAGTGGAGTTGCCGTGACGTCCACGGCGACCCCCGGCACCCATTAGAGGCAGGGCCTAGACCCGAAGGGATCCGAGGCCGGGCGCGTCACGCCGCGGTCTTCGCTATCCTCGGCCCGAGGGGCAGTATCCCCGAACGGGTGCCGTCGTCATCCCGGCCTCAGGCCCGGCGGCGCCGGCCGCGCAAGCGGCGGGAGAGACCTTCGTTGTGAGTAGCCCAACGGCTCAACGAAGGGAGCTGCCCGATGAGCATCCACCCGTGGGTCTGGGTGACATTCGCCGGCCTCGTGCTGGCGCTCTTCCTGTTCGACCTGTTGGTTTTTGCTCGGCCCGGCCAGGAGATCTCGTTCCGGCGCGCGATTGGCTGGAGCATCGGCTGGACACTCCTCGGTGTCGGCTTTGGAGGGCTGCTGTGGGCCTGGCAGGGGCGCGGCCCCGCGGAGGAGTACCTGGCCGGCTTCCTGCTCGAGAAATCGCTGTCGGTCGACAACCTTTTCGTCTTCGCCCTGGTCTTCGGCTACTTCGCCGTCCCGGCCGCGTACCAGCGGCGCGTCATCTTCTGGGGGATCGTCGGCGCGATTCTCTTGCGGGCGCTCTTCATTCTCGCCGGCGCCGGGATCCTCGACGCCTTCCACGAGGCGATCTACGTCTTCGGCGCCTTCCTCGTCCTGACTGGGATCCGCATGGCACTTCACTCGGATGTCGAGATCCATCCGGAGCGCAACCCAGTGCTGAAGCTGCTCGGCCGTCTGGTGCCGATGACGACCCGCTACCACGGCGACCGGCTGGTCGTACGCGGGAACGGCCGGCGGCTTGCTACGCCGCTTGCGGCTGCCGTCATCCTTGTCGCCACCTTCGACGTTGTCTTCGCGGTCGACTCGATCCCGGCGATCTTCGCGGTCACGCGCGAGACATTCCTCGTGTACGCCGCGAACGCGTTCTCGCTGCTCGGCCTTGCGTCCCTGTACTTCGTGCTCGCGGGGATGATCGACCGCTTCCGCTACTTGAGCATCGGCCTCGGCGTCGTCCTCGTCTTCGTCGGCGCGAAGATGGCGCTCGCCGACCTCTACGAGATTCCGGTCTGGGCATCACTGGCCGCGATCGTCGGGATCCTCACCACGGCCGTGGTCGCGTCGCTGCTCCGCTCCGAGCCGGCTCCCCGTCCGGCTCTTGGCGAAGGGAGGTCTTGATGTACCGCCTCGGTGTCATCCTCGTCTCGCTTGCAGTCCTCTTCTCGCTGACCGTAATGGCCCTGTCGGCCTCGGGCCGGCGGTGGCACCCCGTGCTCACGGTCACGGCGCTCGCGTCGACGTTCGTCCTGGGGCTGATCCTGCTGATGGACTAGCGCCGATCAACGCTCCCGCCTGTCACGACGACGCGTTTGCGAGTTGTTCGGCAAGTCGCTCGGCGACGGCGGCGACGGTGAGGTTGGTGTTCGCCCGCGGGAGCTCGGGCACAAAGGAGGCGTCGGCCACGTAGACGCGGTCGAGGCCGCCTACGCGGCCGTCGGGCTCGGCGACGATGCCGAGCGCGCACGTGCCCACCGGGTGGAAGAAGCCGCGACAGGCGGCGCGCACATGGTCGAGCGCCGAGACCTAGGTTCTCGCCCACCGGAGGCCCCAGGCCGCTCCGCAGCAGGATCGCCGGCGATCCATAGGCGCCCGCGGCGAGCACGATCGCTCGTGCCTGGATGTCGCCGCGGTCGGTGACGAGGGTGTCGCCCTCGATGCGGTCGACGCGCGTGTCCGGGCGGATGGTGAGGTTGGGCCGATCACGCGCCGGGTCGAGGTAGGCGAACGCCGCGTTCCAGCGGACGCGGCCGACCATGTTGACCGGATGGAGGATCACGTCGCTGCCTGCGGCTTCCGCCCAGGCGGCATGCCAGGGCGTCAAGTCCTCCAGCGTCAGCTTCCGCGCGCGCAGCATTTCTTCTGCACGATCGAAGTACGGCTCGAGCCCGGCGTATGACCAGCCGTCGCCCCAGTCGTAGTCGGACGCGGCGCCGCGGAGGACGACACACGCGTTGTGCGCCGAGCAGCCGCCGAGGACCCGTGCCCGCAGCTGCGAACGATCCTCGCGCTCGGTCTCCCACGAGTGTGAGAAGGCGAGCCGCAAGCCGTCGAGGAGATCGGATGGCCACCCGCCCTGCTCGTAAGGACCGTAATCCGGTCCTGCCTCGACGAGGCAAACCGAGCGGCTCGGTTCCTCAGAAAGGCGGGCCGCGACGACGCAGCCGGCTGTCCCCCCGCCCGCGACGACGACGTCGAAGCGCATCTCCAGATTCAATCATCGCCTTCTGCCTTCACCTTCCTGCGCATGCGGGCTGCACCAATGCAGCCCGGAAGGTCCCGGCGCGTTGGCGAGCGTCGACGAGAAAAGGCAGAGCCGACACGAGGAAGAGGAACCCGAGCGCGAGTCCGAACCCGGGATAACCGCCGGCCGTCAGCGCGCCGCCCGCGGCGGCAGAGCCGAGGAAGTATCCGAGCTGCGCTGCGGCCGCCCGCGCGCCCATCACAGCCAGCCGTCGTTCTGGAGCTGCCTCGAGGCCGACGGCGCTGCCGATGAGTGTGCGACCCCCGGCGACGAACGCGGTTGCGGCGAACAGCGCGGAGCTGATCGGAAGGGCCGGTCGAACGATGCCGAACAACGCAACGCCGACCGCGAGCACGACAGACAGCCGGACGAGCAGGATGTGTGCCCGGCACTCGACCACGCGACGGAAGTAGACGTTTCCCGCGACGTAGGCCGCTGCGGCCGCCGCGAGGACGATGCCCGTGACGATCGTGGTTGCGCCGTACGACTCGGTAAAGAGCGCGCCCGAAAAGACGAGAGCACCGATCCATGCGGAGTTAGCGAGGAGCTCACCGAGCACCCAGCGGGCGGTCGAGGGGTCGCGCAGGGCCTTGGTCAGGCTGTCGCTCTCTGCGCTTCGGTGTGATTTCGGCCGCAGCGCAACTGCGACGCCTGCGACGAGCGCCGCTCCGAGCGGGAGCGCCAGCCAGGTCCAGCGCCAGTCGATCTCACCGATCGCGCCGTTGAGCGGCATGCCGACGATCCAGGCGGCGGGCGGTCCGACCAGGGCCCATGAAAGAAC
>JBKOVQ010000017.1:0-7666 GCA_046723985.1 Actinomycetota bacterium
GTGCGGGCACGCACGGCTCGGAGTGGAGGAGATACCAGAGGCGTTCCGCACCCAGGCGGGCGAGTGTGTGCTCGACCTGGACCGAACCGCGGAGGTACTCGACGTCCTCGGGCGTGTACGGCCGCTCGATCCCGGCCCACCGGTCGGGCGCGCGCCCGTTTCCTGCGTCACTCATCCGGCCACTCCTCTCGTCACTCGTTGTCGTGGTCCCGCTCGCAGTACTCGGGGCAGGTGCACTCGGCGACCGCCGCGGTGGGCACAGCCGGCCGCTTCGGATACGAACTGGGATCATTTCGGATCCTAGAACGGCGAATGTAGCACGCAATACGCTGATATCTCGTCATATTGGATCCCATTTTGCACATTCTTGGATCCAAGTAAACCTCTAGGACCGGTCGACACCGCTCCGTAGAATGGGCGCATGAAGCCGCTGTACAGCCCCGAGGGCGTCGAAGAACGATGGCAGCGGACGTGGGAGGAAGAGGGCCTTTACAACGCGGACCCGGATCCGAGCCGTCAGAGCTTAGCGATCGCACACCCGCCGCCGAACGTCACCGGCGACCTGCACCTCGGCCACGCGCTCCAGCTCTCGCTCGCCGACACGATCGTCCGCACACGGCGGATGCAGGGGTTCAACGTGCTCTTCCAGCCCGGCTACGACCATGCGGGGATCTCCACCCAGAACGCCGTCGAGAAGCACCTGGCCGCGCAGGGCCGGTCACGGCAGGGGCTCGGTCGCGAGGCGTTCGTCGAGCTGGTCTGGGAATGGTTGCGCGAGTACGGCGGCAAGATCATGTTCCAGTTCCGGCGCATCGGCGCCTCGCTCGACTACCGGCGCGAGCGGTTCACGATGGACGACCCGTACGTCCGGGCGGTGATGCGCTTCTTCGTCCACCTCTGGGAGAAGGGGTGGATCTACCGCGCGAACCGGATCGTGAACTGGTGTCCCTTCCATCAGACCTCGCTGTCTGACCTCGAGCTCGCGCACGTGGACGTCGACGACGCGCTGACGTACGTTCGCTATCCGCTCGCTGACGGCGACGGGTACATCACGATCGCGACCGCGCGGGTCGCCACGATTCCCGCCGACGTCGCCGTCGCCGTGAACCCCGACGACGAGCGGTACCGCGACCTGATCGGGCGCGAGGTGGTCGTGCCGTGGGTCGAGCGGCGCGTGCCGGTGATCGCGGACGAGCGCGTGGAGCTCGACTTCGGAACGGGCGCGCTCAAGGTCACCCCCGGCCACGACCCGAAGGACTACGAGATCGGCCGCGACCACGACCTGCCCGAGCTGACGGTGGTCGGACCGGACGGCCGGATGAACGACGCGGTCGACGGGCTGCACGGGCTCCCGCAGGACGAGGCAGAGGAGCGAATCCTCGCCTGGCTGCGGGAGCGCGACCAGCTCGAGAAGCGCGAGTCGTACCGGCACACCGTCGCCCTCTGCGACCGGTGCAAGAACCGGATCGAGCCGCTGATCTCGGCGCAATGGTGGTGCGCGATGGACGAGCTGAAACAGCCGGCGCTCGAGGCCATGCGCTCCGGCAGGGTGCGCTTCCACCCGGAGTCGCAGCACCGGTTCGCGATCGCGTCGCTCGAGGAGGCTCCGGACTGGACCATCTCGCGCCAGATCTGGTGGGGGCACCAACTCCCGCTCTGGCAGTGCCCCGACGGGCACTGGACGTGCAGCGAAGGTGCGCCGGCGGCCTGCGCGGAGTGCGGCTCGGGGGAGCTGACCCGCAGCGAGGACGTGCTCGACACGTGGTTCTCGTCTGCGCTCTGGCCGTTCGCCACCCTCGGCTGGCCGGACGACACCGAGGATCTGCGCGCCTTCTACCCGGGCGACTTGAACACGACTGCGCGCGACATCATCCGCCTCTGGGAGAACCGGATGATCTTCTCGGGGCTCGAGCTGATGGGGGACGTCCCGTTCTCGAACGTCGTCATCCACTCGCTCGTCCATGCCCCGACCGGAGGGCGAATGTCGAAGAGCCTCGGCACGGGAATGAACCCCCTCGCGTTGATCGAGCGCTACGGCGCGGACGCGACCCGCTACGGGCTGATGAAGATGGCGTCGTCCCAGGACGTGGCCTTCTCGGAGGGCGCGATCGAGGAGGGACGGAAGCTCGCGATCAAGCTCTGGAACGTGGCGCGGCTGATCCTACAGGCCTCGGAGGGAGTCGCGCCCGAGGTGCGGCCGACGGCGGTCGAGGAGCGATGGATCCTGGCGAGACTTTCCCAGAGCCAGCGGGCAGTCGAGCGCTACCTCGACGCCTTCGACTTCGCCCACCTCGTCGACGAGCTATACCACCTCACCTTCGACGACTTCTGCGACTGGTACGCGGAGGCGATCAAGCCGCGACTCTACGGCGACGACGCCGACGCGCGTGCCACCGCGCTGGCGGCGCTCGAGCGGCTGCTTCGGCTGCTCCACCCGGCGATGCCGCACGTGACCGAGGAGATCTGGAGCAACCTGCCCGACCGCGAGACGCGGCTGATCGTCGCCCCCTGGCCCGAGGCCGGCGACGAATTGGAAGCCGACGCGCTGGAAGGTGTCCAGGCCGCGGCGGTGACCTTCCGGCGCAGCGGCGTGCTCGTGCCGCTCTCGGGAGACGAGAAGCGGATCTTCGACGTCGTGGTGAAGCCGGAGCGGCAGAAGGCGAACGGCAACGTCGAGGCCGAGCGCGAGCGGCTCCGCGCCGAGATCGCCAGGGCGGAGCGGATGCTCGCGAACGAGCGCTTCGTCTCAAAGGCGCCGCCCGAGGTCGTGGAGGCCGAGCGGGAGAAGCTCGCGCGCTACCGCCGCGAGCTCGATGCCATCTCTGACTGACTGGGTCGCAGGACTCTCCCCGTGGCCCGAGGAGTTCGGGCTCGAGCGGATGCAGGCGCTGCTCGCCGAGCTCGGCGACCCCCAGCTCGCCTTTCCGTCGGTCCACGTCGTCGGCACGAACGGAAAGTCGACGACGACTCGGCTCACGGCGGCGCTCCTTCGTGCCGAAGGTCTCCACGTGGGCGCCTACACCTCGCCGCACGTTTCGGGCTGGCACGAGCGGCTGGACACGGACCCGGCGGGCTTCGAGCGTGCGCTCGCCCGCGTCCGGCCCGCCGCCGAGCGGCTCGGCGCGACCCAGTTCGAGACGCTGACCGCCGCTGCGCTGGCGGAGTTCGCTGCCTCCGAGTTCGACGCCGCGGTGGTCGAGGCGGGGCTCGGCGGCCGCCTGGACGCGACGAACGTCCTCCGCGCGCCGGTGGTCGTGCTCACCAACGTGGGCCTCGATCACACCGAGCAACTCGGGGAGACCCGGGAGGAGATCGCCGCCGAGAAGCTCGCCGTCGTCCAGTCTGGGGCGACGGTCGTCCTTTGCGAACCCGAGTGGCAGGCGCTCGCCCGTTCGTCCGGTGCCGAGACGACCGTCCTCACCGGTAGGAGCAACCTCGCCCTTGCGATTGCCGCCGCTGAGACCTTCCTCGGGAGACCGGTCGACCCCTCGGCCGCCGACGACGTCGCGCTTCCCGGCCGGCTCGAGCACCGCGGCCAGTCGCCGCTCGAGATCTGGGACGGCGCCCACAACCTCGACGGGGTCGGCTGGCTGCTGCCGCGGGTACCCGACCGCCGTTACGTCGTGGTCGCGTCGATCCTCCGGGACAAGGGCGCCGAGGGGATGCTGGCCGCGCTCTCGGCGCTCGGGGACACGCTGGTCGCGACGGAGTCGAGCAACACCCGCGCGCTGTCCGCCGACGAACTTGCCGTGCTTGCGGCCCGATGGTTCGCGCGGACGGAGACGGAACCGGATCCCGCCGCCGCACTCGCCGGAGCACGCTCGCTCGCGGGCCCGGACGGAGCGGTATTGGTGACGGGATCGCTGTACCTGCTCGCAGACCTCGCCGTGGGCGGCGAAGGCGTACCATCCAACGCGGGACGCGAATGAGCGTCTATGTGTTCGCCGCCATCGTGATCGTCGCCTGTGCAGGAATCGCGTTTGGCGTGGGGTACGTCGTCGGAAAACTCCTGCTGTGACGCCATGATCCCCATTCTCTTCGCCGACAACGCGACCACGACCACGTCCGACGACGTCTTCACCCGCGTGGGCGACTTCTTCGACTCGGACACGTGGCTCGTGATCCGGAATCTGGGGATCCTCTTCCTGGTCGTGTTCTGGTTGGCCTGGGCCTACTGGGTCTTCAAGGACGCCCGGCGCAGGATCGAGGACCCGTGGCTGGTGGCGATGGCGACGATCCTCGGGCTCATTCCCCTGATCGGCCCGCTCGTCTACCTCTTCTTCCGTCCACCGGAGTACCTCGAAGACCGCCGGGAGCGGGAGCTCGAGATCCGTGCGATGGAAGAGCAGATCGGCCAGCGGGCCTCGCACTGCCCGGTCTGCCGGGCGGCGGTCGAGCCCGACTTCCTCGTCTGTCCGGTCTGCACGACGAAGCTGAAGCAGGCATGCTCGAGCTGCAAGGCACCGCTCGAGCCGCTCTGGCAGGTGTGCCCGTACTGCGAGACACCGGTCGTGCGCCGATCGTCGGTGTTCGAGGACACGCTCGCGCTGTCGCCCGAGACGCTCGAGGAGCCGCTGCGCCTGCCCCGCCGTGGCAGTACCGCCGTCGGCGAGGATCAGCCGACGGCCTGAGCTGCGTCAGTACACTGCGCCGCCATGGACGTGGAGCGGACTCTCGTCCTGATCAAGCCGGACGCCGTCAAGCGCAGCCTGGCCGGGGAGATCCTCGGCCGGTTCGAGGCGCGTGGGCTCGTCATGAGAGCCGGCAAGCTGCTCACGGTCGACCGAACGCTCGCGGAGCAGCACTACGCCGAGCACGCCGAGAAGCCGTTCTTCGGCGAGCTGGTCGACTTCATCACCTCGGCGCCAACGCTTGCGCTCGTGCTCGAGGGTGAGGGCGCGATCGCCGTCGTGCGCTCGACCATAGGCTCGACCAACCCGGCCGACGCGGCGCCGGGGACGATCCGCGGCGACCTCGCGCTCTCGATGCCGGACAACCTCGTGCACGGCTCCGACTCGCCCGAGTCGGCCGCGCACGAGGTCGCGCTGTGGTTCGGCGATGAGCTCGTCTGACTCGCTCCGGAACCGCCAGGCCTGGGACGGGATCAGCGACGAGTACCAGGCGCGGAACGCCGCCTTCATCGGGCGGAAGGACGAGCCGCGCTGGGGGATGTGGCAGCTGCCCGACTCCGCGCTCGGGATCATCGGCGAGGTCGAGGGCAAGGACGTGCTCGAGCTCGGCTGCGGCGCCGCGCAGTGGTCGATCCTCCTCGCAGCGCGCGGTGCGCGCGTGGTCGGGCTCGACAACTCCGGCCGGCAGCTCGAGCACGCCCGGGAGTTGATGGCGGAGACAGGGGTCGACTTCCCCCTCGTCCACACGAGCGCGGAGGAGGTGCCCCTGTCGGACGAGAGCTTCGACGTCGTCTTCTGCGACCACGGGGCAATGACGTTCTGCGACCCATACCTGACGGTCCCGGAGGCCTCGCGGCTCCTGCGCCCCGGGGGTCTGTTGGCGTTCTCGCACTCGACGCCCTTCGTCACGTGCTGCTGGACGGACGAGGGGACGGCGCGGCGACTCGTTTCTCCCTACTTCGGATTGCACCGGACCGACGACATCCCGAGCGAGCCGGTCGAGTTCAACCTGCCCTACGGCGAGTGGATCCGGCTCTTCCGCGAGCACGGCTTCCGAATCGAGGCGCTCGTCGAGGTGCGGCCGCCGGAGGGTGCGGAGACGACGTACCGCACGCCGGCCGAGACGGAGTGGGCGCGGTCCTGGCCCATGGAGGAGATCTGGCGATGCCGGAAGATCTGACCGAGCACGCGTCGAGGAACCGGGATGCCTGGGCGACCTGGGCCGAGGAGTACGTCCCCGGCGCCGAGCGCAACTGGGGAGCCGACGAGATCACCTGGGGGATCCTCGACGTACCGGAAAGCGAGCTGAAGATCCTCCCCGAGGTCGCGGGCAAAGACGTGGTCGAGCTCGGTTGTGGGACGGCGTACGTGTCGGCGTGGCTCGCGCGGCGCGGCGCGCGGGTGACGGGCGTCGACCTGGGCGAGGAGCAGCTCGAGACGGCGAGGCGGATGCAGGAGAAGCACGGCCTCGAGTTCCCGCTCGTCCACGCCAGCGCCGAGGACGTGCCGCTCCCGGACGTGTCCTTCGACCTCGCGGTGTCGGAGTACGGCGCAAGCATCTGGTGCGATCCCGACCTTTGGGTCGCCGAGGCGGCGCGCCTCCTGCGCCCCGGCGGCCAGTTGGTCTTCCTCGTCAACGGGACATTCCTGATGCTCACCTCCCCCGATGTCGATCCGGTGCAGCCCGCCGGGACCGACCTCCTGCGTCCCTACTTCGGCATGCGGCGGTTCGAATGGGTGGACGACCCCTCGATCGACTTCCACCTCGGCTACGGCGACTGGATCCGCGTCCTCACGTCGCACGGCTTCGAGGTCGAGGCGCTCGTCGAGCTGCGCAACGCGGGTCACGACGCGGGCCGCTACGGCCTCTTCACCGCCGAGTGGGCCGAGCGCTGGCCCGCCGAGGAGATGTGGAAGGCGCGAAAGGTCGCGTGAGCGCCGCCCCGGCTCCGCCGCTGCTGCTCGCCTCCACCTCGCCCCAGCGCCGCGCGATCCTCCAGCAGCTCGGACTTCCGTTCGACGCCGTCGTCCCGCACTACGAGGAGCACGACCCTCCCGACGCCGACCCGGTCGAGCTCGCCCGTAGGCATGCGCAGGGGAAGGCACGATCGGTCGCCGACCTCGCCGGCGACCGGCCCGTGCTCGGGGTGGACACCACGGTCGTCTGTGGCGGACGCGTGTACGGGAAGGCGGAAGGCCCGGAGGAAGCTGCCGTGATGCTCGAGGCGCTCGGCGGTGCGACGCACGAGGTGGTCTCCGGGCTCTGCCTGCTGACGTCGGCCTGGGAGGAACTGCACACGGAGACCACACGTGTGACCTTCCGGCCGTTGACAGCGCGCGACATCGCGACGTACGTCGGCTCCGGAGAATGGGAGGGCCGCGCGGGCGCTTACGCGATCCAGGGCCTCGGCGCGACGCTCGTCGAGCGGATCGAGGGCGACTACCTCAACGTCGTCGGGCTGCCTGCCGCGACGCTCGTCCGCCTGCTCGCGGCGCGGTTTGCCGGCCTGTACGGGGTCGGCTAGCGCGGCCCGGTTACACTGGGACGTCCCGTGGGTCTCTTCGATCACCTGACCGGTTTCGGCGGCCGCGACATGGCCGTCGACCTCGGAACCGCGAACACGCTCGTCTATGTCCGCGGGCGCGGCATCGTGCTTTCCGAGCCGTCCGTGGTCGCGATCGACCAGCGTTCCGGCGAAGTACACGCCGTCGGCGTCGAGGCGAAGCGGATGCTCGGCCGGACGCCCGGGACGATCACCGCCATCCGTCCGCTGAAGGACGGCGTCATCGCCGACTTCGACGTGACGGAGCAGATGCTCCGCCACTTCATCCAGAAAGTCCACCAGAACCGCTTTGCCCATCCGCGGGTGGTCGTCTGCGTCCCCTCGGGCGTCACCGGCGTCGAGCGGCGCGCGGTCGAGGAGGCGACGCTCTCCGCCGGGGCGCGGCAGGCGTACCTGATCGAGGAGCCGATGGCGGCCGCGATCGGCGCCGGGCTGCCGATCGCCGAGCCGACCGGGAACATGATCGTCGAC
>JBKOVQ010000208.1:0-11152 GCA_046723985.1 Actinomycetota bacterium
GGGTCGGTTGGAGCGCCGGCCACGAGCTCACGGAGTTCAAGAAGGTCGTGGCGGAGTACGACCAGAAACACCCCGACATCGACGTGAAGGTTGTGGGCGGGATCAACGACGACAAGATCTTCGCCGCGCTCCGCTCGGGCAACGTCCCGGACGTCGTCAGCTCGTTCATGTCGTCGAACGTCGGCATCTTCTGCCCGTCCGGAGGGTGGATCGACCTGGGGCCGCTGCTCAAGCGCGACCATATCGACGTCAACCAGTTCCCGGCGACGTCGCGCTACTACACGCAGTACAAGGGCACACGCTGCGCCCTGCCGCTGCTGGCCGATGCGACCGGTCTCTACTACAACACCACGCTCTTCAAGAAGGCGGGGCTGAAGGGCCCGCCGAGGACGTTGTCGCAGCTCGCGGCCTACGCCAAGAAGCTGACGCAGAAGAACTCGGACGGCTCGCTGAAGGTCGTCGGCTACGACCCGAACATGAACTTCGACCTGGGCGGCTACGGGAACGGCGCGTCGGGCTACCAGCCGCTCATCGGTGCCCACTACTTCGACAAGAACGGCAAGTCGAGCCTCTCGACCGACCCGGCTTGGGCGAAGTTCCTGCGCTGGCAGAAGAGCCTGGTCGACTTCTTCGGTTACGACAAGCTCGTCCGCTGGCAGGCCGGCGCGGGTGACGAGTTCGCGCCGTCGCATCCGTTCGAGACCGGCAAGCTCGCGATGATGCTCGACGGCGAGTGGCGCGTCGCCTTCATCAAGAACGAGCACCCGGAGCTGAAGTACGCCACCGCGCCGATGCCCGTCGCCGACGGTCACCCCGAGCTGTACGGCGCCGGGGCAGTGAACGGGACGATCATCGGCATCCCGAAGGGAGGCAAGCACCGTGACGAGGCGTGGGATCTCGTCAAGTACCTGACGACCAACGACCACGCGCTCGCCAAGTTCTCGAACGGGATCAGGAACGTCCCGTCGACCGTCACTTCCGCGCGCTCGAAGGAGCTGATCCCCGACAAGAATTTCTCCACGTTCCTGAAGATCTTCGTCAACCGGCACTCGCAGACGACGCCGATCACGACGATCGGTCTCGACCACCTGACGACGTTCACGAACTTCATCGTCAAGTGGCAGGCGGGCAAGGTGAAGGCGCAGGATCTCGTGAGCGGGCTCAAGAACGTCGACAAGCAGATCGACGCGAAGATCGAGCAGGCGAACAAGGGCGGCGGAGGCGGTAACCCCGTTCCATGAGTGTCGCGCCGGCAGCTGCGGCCGGGGCTTCGGCCCCGGCCCTGCCGGTGCCAGACCGCCGGCGCGCGAAGAGGAAGGCGGCGTGGCGCCGGCGGGGCCTCGTGCTCCTCCTGATGAGCCCATGGATCGTCGGGTTCTGCGTCTTCCTCCTCTATCCGCTGGGGATGAACGTCTACCTCTCGCTGACCCACTACGACCTGCTCAACCCCCCGCGCTGGATCGGCCTTGCCAACTACGGCTACGCGTTCCACCACGACCCCGACCTCTGGCCGGCGATCAGGAACACGCTCTGGATCATCGCGGTCGGCGTCCCCCTCCAGGTGATCTTCGCGTTCGGGATCGCGGCGATGCTCACGCGTGCGAGGGCGGGCGTCGGCTTCTTCCGCACGATCTTCTACCTGCCCGCGCTGATCCCGCCGGTCGCCGCCACGCTCGGCTTCGTCTACATCCTCAACCCGGCCACGGGGCCGCTGAACACTCTGCTGGGACACCTGGGCATCCAGGGGCCTCTCTGGTTCAACGACCCCGGCTGGTCGAAGCCCTCCCTCGTGCTGCTCGCGATGTGGGGGGTCGGAACCTTCATGATCATCTTCCTCGCCGCGATCCTCGAGGTACCGCGGCACCTCTACGAGTCGGCCGAGCTCGACGGCGCCGGGCCCTTCCAGAAGCTGCGCTGGGTGACGCTGCCGACGATCAGCCCTGTGATCCTCTTCGCGGTCGTCCTGGGCGTGATCTACGGCCTGCAGTACTTCACCCAAGCCTGGGTCGCGGCCAGCATCGCCGGCGGCAATGCCTCACAGGCAGGGTCGGTCAGCTCGCTCGAGCTCGGCTACCCGGAGGGCTCGACGCTCTTCTACCCGATCCTCCTCTACTACCACGGCTTCAAGTACTTCAACATGGGCTACGCGTCCGCGCTGGCGGTCCTGCTGCTCGGCGTCTCGTTCGCGGTCACGCTGGTGATCGTGCGCAACTCCCGGCGCTGGGTTCACTACGGGGGGGCGATCCGCTGATGGCGGCCGCGGCAGAGACAGCCGCAGTGGTCCGGCGCAGGGCGCCCGCGAGCGTCCGGCGGCGGCGCCTCCTGGTCACGGTCGCCGACCACAGCATCCTGATCGCGCTCGCGATCGCGTTCCTCGCACCGCTCGTCTTCATCACCCTGACGGCGCTGATGACCGACGGGCAGGCGCTGACCGGGTCCCTCTGGCCGCGGCCGTTCCAGTGGAGCAACTTCCTCGAGGTCTTCCGGCAGGCGCCGCTCTGGCGCTGGATCCTGAACACGATGATGTACGCCGGCCTGGCGACGTTGGGCGTGCTCATCTCCAGCATCCCGGTCGCCTACGCGCTCTCCAAGCTCCGCTGGAGAGGACGCGACACCGTGTTCCTGGTCGTTCTCGTCTCGCTGATGCTGCCACCGCAGGTCGCTGTCGTCCCGCTGTATGTGATGTGGGCCAAGCTCGGCAATGCGATCGGGTTCCACTTCGTCGGCTCGCTGTGGCCGCTGATCATCCCCAACTGGCTCGGGGACGCGTTCTCGATCTTCCTCCTCCGCCAGTTCTTCCTGACGATCCCGGAGGAGTACCTCGACGCCGCCCGCGTGGACGGCTGCGGCGAGCTGAAGATCCTGAGCACGGTCGTGCTGCGCCTGGCCAAGCCGGCGATCGCCGCCGTCGCGCTCTTCTCGGTCCTCTACACGTTCAACGACTTCTTCCTCCCGCTTCTGTACACGGGCGAGAACCCCGCGCACTGGCCGGTCTCGGTCGGCCTCTCCCAGTACCGCAACCTCCACCAGGTCCAGTGGAACCTGACGATGGCCGCCACGCTCGTCGTGATGGCGCCGGTGATCATCCTCTTCTTCCTCGCCCAGCGCGCCTTCGTCGAAGGCGTGACGCTCACCGGGGTGAAGGGATGAAGCTCGCCGTCGTCGGCGCCGGGTCGACGTACACGCCCGAGCTGGTCGCAGGGCTCGCCGGGCTCGAGATCGAACGCCTCGCCCTGCACGACGTCGATGCCGACCGGCTGGAGGTCGTCGGCGGCCTGGCCGGACGGATGCTCGAGCGCGAGCGCTTCGTCGGCGAGCTCTCGCTCGGAGGCGACCTCGGGCGGGCGGTCGAGGACGCCGACTTCGTCCTCGTCCAGATCCGTGTGGGCGGACAGGCGGCGCGGCTCCGCGACGAGACGGCTCCGCTCCCCTGCGGCTGCATCGGCCAGGAGACGACCGGCGCGGGCGGGTTCGCGAAGGCGATGCGTACCGTCCCCGTCGTGCTCGAGATCGCCGACCGGGTTCGCGAGCTGGCCGGGCCCGACGCCTGGATCGTCGACTTCACCAACCCGGTCGGCATCGTCACGCGTGCGCTCGTGGACGCGGGCCACCGCGCGGTCGGGCTCTGTAACGTCGCGATCACCCTCCAGCGCCGCTGTGCCGCACTGCTCGGCGTCGAGCCCGCGCGCGTGGTCGTCGACCAGGTCGGGCTCAACCACCTCACGTGGGTGCGGGCGGTCCGGGTCGACGGAGGCGACCTCCTTCCGGAGCTCCTGGAGGAGCACGGGGAGGCGCTCGCCGAGGAGGTGCAGCTGCCCCGACGTCTGCTCGACGAGCTCGGGGCCGTGCCGTCGTACTACCTCCGCTATTTCTACGAGCACGACGCCGTGTTCGCCGAGCAGCTCGAGGGCGTGCCGCGCGCGGAGACAGTGGCGGAGATCGAGCGCGGCCTGCTCGAGCTGTACCGCGACCCAACGCTGAACGAGAAGCCTGCTCTGCTCGAGCAGCGCGGCGGCGCCTTCTACAGCGAGGCCGCGGCCGGACTGGTGCGCGCGCTGGCGTACGACATCGGCGACGTCCATGAGGTCGACGTCCGCAACGACGGCACGCTCGCCGGCCTCGCCGACGACGACGTGGTCGAGGTACCGGCGCGGGTCGAGTCGGGGAGGATCGTGCCCCTCGCCCAGCGGCCGCTCGCGCCGGAGCTGCTCGGCCTCGTCCAGCACGTCGCCGCCTACGAGCGGCTGACGGCCGAGGCGGCGGTGACGCGCGACCCGGTGACCGCCAAGAAGGCGCTGCTGACGCATCCGCTGATCGCGCAGTACGAGCTGTCCGAGGGGCTGCTCGAGCGGCTCGCGCTGGAGGCGGTGGCGGCGTGACGACCGTCCTGGCCGCCGACGGCGGGAACTCGAAGACCGACCTCGCGCTGGTCGATGCGGACGGACGGCTGCTCGCCTTCGCCCGCGGCCCGCAGAGCTCGCCGCACCATCTCGGCGAGGACGGGTGCATGCGCGTGCTCGCGAGCCTGTTCGAGGACGCCCGCGCGGAGGCGAAGCTCGACGGCCGCATCGTGGACGTCGCGCTGCTCTGCATGGCGGGCGTCGACTTCCCGCGGGAGGAGGAGCGCCTGGCCGAGCTGGTCGGAGCCCGCGGCTGGGCAGCCGGGACGACCGTCCTTAATGACACCTTCGCCGTCCTCCGCGCCGGCACGGAGCAGGGCTGGGGCGTCGCCGTCGTCTGCGGGGCGGGAATCAACTGCGTCGGCGTCGCGCCCGACGGCCGGCAGGTCCGGTTCCCCGCTCTCGGCCCGATCACCGGCGACTGGGGCGGCGGCTTCGACGTCGGCCTGGCTGCGATGTCGAGCGCGGCGCGCAGCTTCGACGGCCGTGGCCCGAAAACGACGTTGGAACAGGCCGTGCCTGCGCACTTCGCCTTCGCGACCCCCTACGAGCTGGCGGAGGCGATCCACGCGAAGCGGATCCAGGAGCGGCGGCTGCTCGACCTCGCTCCGGTCGTCTTCGCCGAGGCCGAGCACGACGAGGTCGCGGCCGAGATCGTCGACCGGCTCGCCGCCGAGGTGGTCGCGCTCGCGCGCGTCGCGCTCGACGGGCTCGGGCTGGGCGAGGTCCTGCTTGGCGGCGGGCTCCTCCAGGGGGAAGATTCCCGTGTGGTCGAGCGGATCCGCGAGGGCCTGCGCGACGTGGAGGTCCGGCTGACCGGGGCGCCGCCGATCGTCGGCGCGGCACTGCTCGGCCTCGACCAGGTCGGCGCGAACGCCGAGGCACAGGCGCGGGTGCGCGCGGAGCTGGCGGGGGTAGCGGATGGCTGAGATCCACTTCCGGCAGGCGACGCGCATCTACCCGGGCACCGACATCCCCGCAGTCGACGCGCTCGACCTCGACATCGCTGCGGGCGAGTTCATGGTGCTCGTCGGCCCGTCCGGCTCAGGGAAGACGACTGCGCTCCGGATGCTCGCAGGCCTTGAGGAGGTCGACGCAGGCGCGGTCTACATCGACGAGCGTGACGTCACCGATCTGCCGGCCAAGGACCGCGACCTGGCCATGGTCTTTCAGAACTACGCGCTGTACCCGTACCTGACCGTCGCGGCGAACATCGGCTTCCCGCTCAAGGTCGCCCACGTAAAGAAGGCCGAGCGCGAACGCCGTGTCCGCGAAGTCGCCGAGCTGCTCGAGCTGACCGACTACCTGGGGCGCAAGCCCGGGCAGCTCTCCGGCGGTCAGCGCCAGCGCGTGGCGATGGGCCGGGCGATCGTCCGCGAGCCGAAGGCGTTCCTGATGGACGAGCCGCTCTCGAACCTCGATGCGAAGCTGCGCGTGCAGATGCGCGCCGACATCGCTGCGCTTCAGGCGCGGCTCGGCGTGACCACGGTCTACGTCACGCACGACCAGGCCGAGGCCATGACGCTCGGCCACCGCGTCGCCGTCCTCAAGGACGGACAGCTCCAACAGTGCGATGTCCCCCGAACCCTGTACGAGCGGCCGGCGAACACGTTCGTCGCGGGGTTCATCGGCTCGCCGTCGATGAACCTGCTCGAGGTGCCCGTCAACGGCGACGGCTGTTCCTTCTGTGGCGTGAGCGTGCCCCTGCCGCACGGGTTGCCGGTCTCGAACGGGAAGGTCGTGCTCGGCCTGCGGCCGGAGTCGCTCGAGCTCGCACCGGGCGGGATCGACGCCCACGTCGCGCTGGTCGAGGAGATCGGCGCCGACGCCCATGTCTTCTGCGTCGCCGACCATCGGGGCGAGGAAGTCAAGCTCGTCGCTCGCACCGAGGCGCGGCGAGCGCCTGAGCGCGAGGCGAAGGTGTCGCTGTGCCTGCGCGTCGACGAGGCGCACGTCTTCGACGCGGAGACGGGCGTCCGGTTGGAGGTCGCGTGAGGGCCGTTCAGCCCGACCGGCTGGCACGGCCCGCGGCACCCTGCTCGCCGGTCGTCGAGAGCGGCGACCTCGTCTTTGCAATCGCGCGCCGGCCTGGGTGACGCTCGACGTCGCCACGCCGGCTGCGGTCGTCGACCTCGACCGGCTCGAGTCGAACCTCGCCCGCTGGCAGGACCACTGCGATCGCGTCGATGCGGGCGTCGACGACGTCCTCGTCCCCTACAACGTCGTTGGGGGCCGCAAGCTCGAGCAGCTGGCACTGCTGCTCGAGCGAGCGACAGTCACGGTCACGGCCGACGATCCGGTGCTCCTGGCGGGTCTCGGCGGAGCGGCGTCGGACGCGGGACGTGAGCTGGGTGTCCTCGTCGACTGCGACACCGGCCTGGGCCGAACCGGTGTCGCCTCTCCGGACGAGGCGCCGAGCTCGCCGGGGCGATCTCGCGCACGCCCGGGTTGCGGTTCGCCGGGCCTGCTCACCTTCCTCACGCCGTCCGGAGCGCCCGCGTTCCTCGAGGCGGCAGCGGACCTGATCCGGCGACGAGGACTGCCGGTCGAAACGGTGTCGGCCGGTGGGACGCCGACGATGTGGCGCTCGGGCGAGCTGCGTCCCCTCGTCAGCGAGTACCGCGCGGGGACCAAGGCTCTCAGCTCGGAGCGTGCCGCCGACGGGTTCGGCCTCGTGCTGGAGGCGCCTGGCTCACAGCTCGTCCGCCTGGACGAGGAGCACGGCTACGTCGAGCTCGCCGCCGGCGAAGACCTCGAGCTGGGGGCAGCAGGTGCGGATCGTTCCGAACCACGTCTGCCTCGCCGTGAACCTGGCCGACGAGCTGGTAGCGGCTCGCGGCGACGAGATCTCGGCCCGCTGGCCGGTCGAGCGCGGGCGCTAGCCGACGCGCGCGCGATCGAGCCGGGCACTGATCGCGGCCCGCGCCTGGTCGAGCCCGCCGCGGTCGCCGTGGAGCAACCACAGCGAGTTGCCCATCTTCATGAAGGCGTCGAGCTCGAATGCGAGCAGCGCCGGATCTTCGGCCGCGTCGAGCTCACCTGCCTCCTGTGCCTCGCGGACGCGGCGCTCGATCAGCTTCAGCCAGCCCTCGAGCGCTGCGACCAGACGATCCCTCACCGGCCCCGGATGCGTGTCGAGCTCGGCGGTCGCGGAGGCGAAGAAGCAGCCGCCGGGGAAGACCGACCGCTCCAGGTAGCGGAGGAAGCTCTCGCAGAGTGCCTCGAGGCGGGCGAACGCCGTCCCCGGCTCGCGCGCGGGCCGGATGACGGTCTGGGTGAAGATCTCGGTCGCCGTGTCGATGGCGGCGAGCTGGAGCTCCTCCTTCGAGCCGAAGTGGGCGTAGAGGCCACTCTTCGACATGCCGATGTGGTCGGCGAGCCGGCCGATCGACAGCCCGTCCAGCCCTTCGACGGTCGCCAGTTTGGTCGCCGCGTCGAGGATCGTCGCGCGCGTCTGCTCTCCATCCGCGCGACGCTTCTTCGTCGTGCTCACGCTTGACAACGTAGCACGACCGTTCGTATTATCAAGAACGACCGATCGTGCTATCTGGAGACCTCCCCCGCTCTCAGCACGAGCTCCACGCGGAGTGGCGCCGGGGCGAGCTGGAGTCGCCGGTCGGACGCGCGCTCCGGCGGCTGGTCGCTCAGCTGAAGAGCGTCAGCTCGGGCTCGCGCTCTCCACGGAGCACGGCGAGGTCGACCTCGACGCAGCGCACTCCACGGGAGTCCGCGAGCGTCAGCGCCTGCGGCCTGAACCGCGTCGCGGCGAGTAAGCCGCGGCAGTCGGCCCTGGCCGGGTCGAGCCGGATCCGCTCCAGGTAGCGGACGAGCTGCTCGACCGCCTCGATCCCCGCGATCCGCTTCACCTCGACCGCCACCCAGGCGTCGTCCGCGTCGCGGCACATCAGATCGACCGGACCGATGTCGGTCGGCCACTCCCGGCGAACGAGCCGCAGCTCCTCGCCGAGCGCCTCGGGCCGATCGGCGAGCAGCTCCTGAAGGTCGCGCTCGACCCCGTCCTTCTCCAACCCGGCCGCCTCCCCCATCTCGTGGGTGACGTCGCTGAGCACCTCGACGAGCCGGATCTCGAGGCGGTCTTCCGTTTTCCCCGCCCGCTTGCGGACGACGATCGTCCCGTCCGACTCCGCGATCGCCGTCGGCGGGGTCATCCAGTTCAGCGGCTTTACCTTCGACCCCCCGTTGTCCGACCAGACCATGAACGTTCCGTCCTCCTTGATCATCAAGAGGCGAGTCGATTCCGGCAGGTGAGCCGTCAGCCGGCCCGTGTAGGTGACCTCGCAGCGGGCGACGATCAGACGCACGGCGTCGGAGGCTATCGCCCGAATCAGACGTGACCGGAACAGACACGGTCTCTATACGTATGACCGGCCAGAATGAAAGAGCGTGACGATCTGCGCTCCTCAGAGCCGAAACTCCCCGCGACCCTCTCGCACCTGAAGCAGATTCCCGTCCGGATCCTGGAACCTCGCGGCATAACCCCAGGGAAACTCAAGGATCTCGGGTGGCTCGAACTTCACTCCGCGCGACTTCAGCGTCTCGAACGCCGTCTGGCAGTTTTCCACCTCGATGGTGTAAACCGCGGAACCCAGCTCGGCCCTGGCGGGTGTGCCTGGCCACAGAACGTACACCACTTTTTTCAGCATCGTCGTTCCTCTGTTTTTGGTCAGTGCGCTCGGTACACCGCGCGCAGACCGCTACTGCCAGCGCGGGCACGACACTGCCAGCGAGGCACGACCCGCCTGTACCCGCGAGCCGCCATTGCGAATCCGCGGCGGCGACATGTCGGCTATCTCGGTACCACTGCTATTCAGCGGCTTGTAGCCGCCGGCGTCGGCGTGGACGAGAACGGAACCGTCCGACTTGAACATCCGCAGCCGCATCGACTCCGGGAGGACGGCGGTCAGGCGGCCGGTGTAGCGAACCTCGCAACGCGCGACGATCAGGCGCACGGCGCGGGACCGTACCGTCGGCTTCGGACGTGTCCCAGGGGCTGTCCCTGGGACACGTCCAGACAAGCCGTGTCAGTGCTCTTCCGCGTCCGCCTGGTGCTTGCGATGCCGCCGGCGGCGCGCGCCTTCCGCGGCAACACCAATAGCCCCCGCGGCGATCAGCGCCTGCTTCTTGCGGCTGCGCCTCGGCGAGGAGCGCCGGATCTTCACCTGCATCTCCACCGTCCTTTCGCGTCGCCAACGCTGCGGTCGGTGGCTGGACCATAGCCGATGCCCTATCGCCAATCGGGCGAGTCCCCGGCCCGGAGGAACTGTTGTAGCGCGGATCGTCACATTCTGCCTCTCGCCCGCTACAAACGACGACGCGCCGCCCGGAGTGCCAGACTGAGTCCGTGACCGCACGCGTCGCCTGGATCAGCGTCGCCCCCGTGAAGGGCATGGCACTCGAGCAGCGCTCGGAGGTGCAGCTCGAGCCCTGCGGCGTGCGCGGAAACAGGCGGTTCCACATGATCGGCGACGACGGTCGCCTGATGAACGGCAAGCAGCTCGGCGAGCTCCAGCAGATTGCGCCGGCGTGGAACGAGCAAGAGAGCACGCTGGTGCTCCGCTTCCCCGACGGCACCGTCGCCGAGGGCACGGTGGCGCTGGACGCCCCGGTGACGACGAGCTTCTACGGACGCGAGGTCTCGGGGCGGCTCGTCGCCGGGCCATGGTCGGAGGCTCTGACGTCGTTCGTCGGGCGCGGCATCCGGCTCGTCCAGGCCGTCGGCGCGGGCGACGCAGTCGACCGCGGTCCCGCGAGCGTGACCGTCCTCTCGACGGGATCGCTCGAGGCGATGCGCGAGGCGGCGGGGATCCGGGAGCCGATCGACCCGCGCCGCTTCCGGATGCTGTTCGGTGTAGACGGCGTGGAGCCGCACGAAGAGGACTCCTGGATCGGCCGCACCGTCCGGATCGGCGACGCGTCCGTTGTCATCAGAGGCAACGTCGGCCGGTGCATCGTTACGAGCCGACACCCGGAGACCGGCGTCCGCAACCTGCCGACGCTCGACGAGCTGGCGGAGTACCGAAGTGACGTCGAAACCACGGAGCGGCTGCCGTTCGGGGTCTGGGGCAAGGTCTCGGAGCCGGGCATGGTTCGGCTGGGCGACGTGGTCGAGCCCGCCTAGCAGCCGCGTCCGCCGTGCACTCGGAGCTGGAGTCGGAGCAGTCATACGTCGACCATGCCTACGCCTGCCTGGAGGAGATGCGGCGACAGGTCGAGCGGGCCGGCGAGGCCGGGATCGGCGAGATCGAGGCGCTCCTGCTCGAGACCTGGGCGGCCAAGCGGCTCGTCACGTTCGAGGACGCGGAGCGCGGGCTGTGCTTCGGCCGGCTCGACTTCGACGGCGTCGTGCGGCCGCTGTACGTCGGGCGCCGGTGGGTGCACGAGGACCAGATTCCGATCGTCGTCAACTGGCAGGCACCGGCCGCACGCCCCTTCTACACCGCGACGGTCGCGGAGCCGCCGGGCGTCGCGCTGCGTCGCCGATTCCGCACCGACGGCCGCCGGCTGCTCGACCTCTACGACGAGCCGCTCGACGGGTTCGCCGGGGACATCGTCCACGGCGTCGCCGACATCCTGCTCGAGGAGCTCGAGCGCAGCCGCGACGAGCACATGCGCGACATCGTCGCGACGATCCAGGCCGACCAGTACCGGCTGATCACCCGGGACCCGGACGGCATACTCGTCGTCCAGGGCGGGCCGGGAACCGGCAAGACGGCGGTCGGGCTCCACCGTGC
>JBKOVQ010000249.1:0-9828 GCA_046723985.1 Actinomycetota bacterium
CAGCGGGTGGTCGACAACGTGAACCTCGCGCTGGCCGATGCGCTGCCCGACAAGGTCACCGGGGGAAACTCCGCCGGCATCCACTTCTGCGCATACGCGGGCTTCGACGAGTCGGCCGGCGAGTACTGGCTCTACCTCGAGGTCAACGAGGGCTCCTACGGGGGTCGCTCGGGCAAGGACGCGATGGACTCCGTCGACAACCTGATGGCGAATACGCGGAACAACCCGATCGAGGAGCTCGACATGCGCTTCCCGATGCGCTGCGACCAGTACGAGCTCAGGCCCGAGCCTGCCGCACCAGGCAAATGGCGCGGCGGCGTCGGGATCATCCGCCGCAACCGCTTCCTGGTCGACGGGACGTACTCCTGCGAAGGCGATCGCCAGACCGACCCGCCGAGGGGCGTCTTCGGCGGCTGGGACGGGCTGGTCGCGTCGTGCCGCAAGAACCCCGATACGCCGGCCGAGCAGGCCCTGCCCGCGAAGGTGACCGGCATCCCCTTCCGCACCGGCGAGTTCATCGAGTTCCGCGAGCCGAACGCCGCCGGCTACGGCGATCCGCTCGAGCGCGACCCGGCCGCAGTCCGGGAGGACGTGCTCGACGACTTCACGTCGATCGAGCTCGCCCGCGGTGCCTACGGGGTGGTGTTCGCCGACGAGCGGACGCTGGAGATCGACTCGGCCGGAACCGAGAAGCTTCGAGGCAAGCTGGCGGCGAAGCGCAACGGAAGCTCGTTGACCGACTGGTACGCCGGTCGGGAGCTCCCTCCCGCGTCCGCGCCCGTCTCCGCGGCGGGAAACGCCGAGTTCTCGCTGACGTGACTTGCCCGTCGCCGCAGGGCAGGACGGAGGTGAAGGCATAGGCAAGGCCTACGAGCTGGTCGCGATGCGGCTCCGCGAGCAGATCCTCGAAGGCGTGCTCGAGGAGGGCTCTCGCTTGCCGAAGGAGACCGTCCTGGCCGAGGAGTTCGGCGTCAGCCGGGCGACGATCCGCGAGGCGCTCCGGCTGCTCACCGCGCAGAGCCTGATCCGCACCGCCAAGGGCGCGGGCGGCGGGTCGTTCGTCACCGTGCCGAGCGCCGGCCACCTGTCGGAGTCGCTCCGCTCGGGCATCGACCTGCTCACCGCGGCGGACGACCTCACGCTCGGAGAGCTGCTCGAGGCGCGCGAGCTCCTCGAGGTGCCCGCAGCGCGACTGGCCGCCCGCCGCCGGTCGGAGGACGACCTCGTGCTGCTCTACGAGGCGATCCCGGACCGGCCGCTCCAGCTGCCCACGAAGGAGCAGTTCGTCTACAACCGCGACTTCCACTCATGCGTGATCGCCGCCTGCGGCAACACGCTCCTGTCGATCGCCGCGCAGCCGGTCTTCGCCGTCCTCCAGACCCACCTCTCGCGCTCGCGGCTCGGTCGCTCCTGGCACCGCTCGATCAACGAGCACCACCGGGGGATCGCCGCTGCGATCGAGGACAGCGACGAGCAGGGCGCGGAGGAGCAGATGCGCGATCACCTCATGTGGCTGCGCCCGTACTACGAGAAGGCCTGGCGCGCCGCCGGGCGGACGACCGTCGGAGCGTGACGGTCTCCTTCGGCATCCAGGGCAGCGGACAGCAGGTCGACGGCATGCCCGATCCGGGCCGGTACCGGGCGCTCGCACAGGCGGCCGAGGAGCTCGGCTACGACTCGATCTGGGCGGGCGACCACCTCTCCTACCGCAACCCGCTGCTGGACGTCGTCGTCGCCCTCTCGACCTTCGGAGCGGTCACGCAGCGGATCACGCTCGGCGCCGGGATCGTCCTCCTCCCCCTTCGCCACCCCAGCGTGGTCGCGAAGGAGTTCGCGTCGCTCGACTACCTGTCGGGCGGCCGCGTGATCCTCGGCGTCGGGGTCGGCGGCGAGGGCGAGAAGGACTTCGAGGCGGTCGGCGCCGACTCGCGCGAGCGGGGTGCCCGGACGAACGAAGCGATGCGTGCGCTCCGGGAGCTCTTCGGCCCCCCGCCCGCGAGCTTCAGCGGCCGCTTCTTCTCCTTCGACGGAATCCGGATCGTGCCGGGGCCTTCGCAACCGGGCGGGCCGCCGCTCTGGGTCGGCGGACGCTCCGAGGCGGCGATCCGCCGCGCGGCGACGCTCGGCGACGGCTGGATCCCGATCTGGGTCTCGGTCGAGGCGTTCCGCGAGGCGCTGACGCAGCTGCCCGACCGGGTCGTGCCGGCGGTCACGCTCCCTGCGCACGTGGGTGAGAAGCGGACGCTGTACGAGCACCTGCGGCGCCGCTACGGCGGCGACTTCTCCGAGCACGTCGTCGACCGGTACTGCGTCGCCGGCACGCCCGAGGAGTGCGCTGCGCGAGTCCGGGAGTACCTCGACGCCGGCGCCCGACACATCGTCTTCAACCTCGGCGAGTACGAGGACGCCGAGCGGCTGGCGGAGGTGGTCCGTGCAGCCGCTGGCTGACGTCCGAGTCCTCGCGATCGAGCAGTTCGGGGCCGGCCCCTGGGGCACGCTCCAGCTCGCCGACCTGGGCGCCGACGTGATCAAGATCGAGGATCCCGCCTCCCGTGGGGACGTCGGCCGTTACGTGCCGCCGTTCGCCGACGGGGAGGACTCGCTCTTCTTCGAGACCTTCAACCGCAACAAGCGGAGCGTCTCGGTCGACCTGCGTCACCCAGCTGCGCGTGGCGTCTTCGAGGATCTCGCCCGGCGGTCGGACGTCGTCTACTCGAACCTGCGCGGCGACCAGCCGGCGAAGCTGGGGCTGACCTACGACGACCTGAAGCACGTCAACCCCCGCATCGTCTGCTGCTCCCTCTCCGGGTTCGGCATGACCGGGCCGCGTGCCTCCCAGGGCGGCTACGACTACATGATGCAGGGCCTCGCGGGCTGGATGAGCCTGACCGGCGATCCCGGCGGGCCCCCGACGAAGAGCGGCCTCTCCCTGGTCGACCTCTCCGGCGGCTACGCGTCTGCGCTCGCGGTGCTCGCCGGCCTCTGGCGCGCCCAGCGCGAAGGCGCCGGCTGCGACTGCGACGTCTCGCTGCTCGACACCGCAATGCACGAGCTGATGTACGTCGGCACCTGGGCGGCCTCGCGGGGCTACGTGCCCCCGCGGCGGCGCAACTCGGCGCATCCGTCGATCGTCCCGTTCCAGAACTTCGAGACCGCCGACGGTTGGATCGTCGTCGCCTGCCCGAAGGAGAAGTTCTGGGCGCTGCTCTGCGAGGCGATCGGGCAACCGGACCTCGCAGACCGGTTCCCGACCTTCGCCGACCGCGACCGCCGCCGCGACGAGCTGTCGTCGATCCTCGACGACGTGTTCCGTGCGCGGACGAGCGAGGAGTGGCTCGATGTGCTCGGTCGAGCGGGCGTTCCCTGCTCGCCGGTGAACGACGTCCCTGCCGCGATCGGGGAGGCCCGGCTGGTCGAGTACGAGCATCCGCGGCTTGGTGCCGTGCGCCAGGTTGCCTCGCCGCTCCGCCTGTCCGGGCCGGAGCCGCCGGTGCGCCACGCACCTGCGCGGGGCGAGCACACGGAGCAGGTCCTGGTCGAGGTGTGCGGATACGACCGCGAGCGGATCCGCGCACTGGCCGAGTCCGGGGTGTTCGGAGTCGAGTCGAAAGGAGAGAAGCATGCCGAGAAAGGCGCTGCAGCCTGACGGACTGGCGGTCCCGAAGCCACCGTACTCGCCCGTCGTGGTGTCGGGCAACGAGGTCTACGTCGAGTTCTTCGACGGGCCCCATCCGGCTCGGACGTCGGTGCAGGCCGGGTTGCCCGCCGGCGTGCTGATCGAGATCGAGGCCGTGGCGCGGCGCACGTGAGCGGCCGCGACTTCGCCGGCTACGGAGCATCGCCGCCGGATCCACGCTGGCCGGGCGCCGCCCGGCTCGCCCTCAGCTTCGTCCTCAACTACGAGGAGGGCGGCGAGCGATCTGTCCTGGAGGGTGACGGCGAGTCGGAGTCGTACCTGCACGAGGTCGTCGGCGCCCCGCCGAGCATCGGGCGGCGGAACCTGAGCACCGAGTCGATGTTCGAGTACGGCAGCCGGGCCGGGTTCTGGCGGGTGCACCGGATCTTCACCGCCCACGGCCTGCCACTCACCGTCTACGCAGTCGGTCGGGCGCTCGAGCGCAACCCGGACGCGGGGCGGGCGATGGCAGAGGCCGGCTGGGAGGTGGCCAGCCACGGCTGGCGCTGGTTCGACTACGCCGACATGCCGGAGGACGAGGAGCGGGAGCACATGCGTCTGGCGATCGCCGCGATCGAGCAAGCGTGCGGCGCCCGCCCGATCGGCTGGTACACCGGGCGCGTCTCGGCGAACACCAGGCGGCTAGTCGTCGAGGAGGGCGGGTTCCTCTATGACTCCGACGACTACTCCGACGAGCTCCCGTTCTGGACCGAGGTGGCGGGCACGCACCACCTCGTCATCCCGTACACCCTGGACGCGAACGACTTCAAGTTCCTGATCCCGAACGGCTTCTCGACCGGGGACGACTTCCTCGCCTACCTCGTCGACACGTTCGAGCAGCTGTACGAGGAGGGCGGCCGGATGATGAACGTCGGCCTGCACTGCCGGATCGTCGGCCGGCCCGGCCGAGCGCGTGCGCTCGACCGCTTCCTCGCCCATGTCCGATCGCGGGACGACGTGTGGGTGACGACGCGCGCCGAGATCGCCCGACACTGGCATGCCCATCACCCGCCCGAGGTCGTCTAGACTCGCCCGGAAGTCTGACATTCGAGCCGAGGAGGCATCGTGGCCACCCAGACCCAGCCGCTGACCCGCGACCAGCTCGCGGCTCTGGCGGGCAGCTACTTCAAGGCGGTCGACGCGAAGGACGTCGACGCGATCCTCTCCCACTTCGCCGACGACGCGACCCTGACCGTACAGACCGACCACGCGGTCTTCTCGGGCGCGGACGAGATCCGGCGGATGTTCACCGGCTTCTGCGACAACTCCGTGTCGATCTTCCACGAGATCAAGAACATCGTCGTCGAGCCCGACGCCGGGAAGATCGCCACCGAGCAGAGCTACATCGGCGAGCTCGAGGACGGGACGAAGAACGACATGCACAACTGCAACTTCTTCGACGTCGACGCCGACGGGAAGTTCTCCCGCGTGATCATCTGGATGGCGGGAACGAACCCGCTGAAGTAGCGCACTCAGCACTCACACGGGGCAGGCGAAGGCGGCGCGGGCCGGACGTGCAGGCGGCGACGCCGCCGCCAGCTCCGCTGCCTGCGACTCCCCTCGAGGGACCGCCGGGCGAGCGCCTCTCGCTCTCCGTAGAGGCCGAGCTGGGCCTCGAGCTCCATCTGCCTCGTCTCGAACTGGATGACCGGCGGATACATCGCGATCGCTCCCTTCGTGGATCGTTACTGGAAACCTTTCTCGTAAACGATCTCGACCGCGAGGTATTCCCGCTACGCGCGCGGCCGGCGCGCCGCGTCGCCCACGGCGACGAGGAGCTGCCGGAGGAGCCCCGCCAGCTGCCCGCGGCTCTGCGCGTCGAGGGAGGCGAGCAGGCGCCTCTCGTTCTCGACATGGGCGGCGACGACGGTCTCGACGAGCTTCTTCCCCTTGGGAGTCAGTTGGACGAGGCTGGAGCGGCGATCGACCCGGTGCGGCGTGCGGCTCACGAGGCCGGCCGCCTCGAGGGACTTGAGCCGCTTCGTCATTCCGCCGCTCGTCACCATCAGCGACTCTCCGAGTGCCGTCGGTGTGAGCCGGAAGGGCGCTCCGGACCGACGCAGGGCGGCCAGCACGTCGAACTCTCCGCCGTTCAGCCCGTACTCGGCGAATACAGGCTCGAGCTGGTCCTGCAGGAGCTGCGCGAGGCGCGAGATCCTGCCGACGACGCCCATCGGGCTCGCGTCGAGCTCGGGGAGCTCCCGCCGCCACTGCTCGAGGATCAGGTCGACGTGGTCTCGCATCGATTCGTTACAATCTTTCCGGTCTCGTACTGGTAATGCAAGTGCGTGCTTCGACAGGAGGCAGCATGACGCAGAGCATCACTCCGCACATCGTCGTCCGCGACGCCGACCGGGCCGCGGCCTGGTACGCGCAGGCGCTTGGGGCGGAAGAGCGAGGACGGATCCCGGTTCCCGGCGGACTGTTCATGCAGATCGAGCTCGCGTTCGGCGACTCGACCGTCATGATCGCGGACGAGTTTCCGGAGTGGGGCGTGCTCTCGCCGCTGGCGCTCGGCGGGACGTACGGCGCCCTGACGATCGAGACTGACGACGTCGACAGTCTCTGGGAACGGGCGCTCGCCGCCGGTGCCGAGGTCCACACCCCGCTGCAGGACGCCTTCTGGGGCGACCGTCACGGGCAGATCATCGACCCCTTCGGTCATCGCTGGGGCCTCGCCCAGCACCTCCGCGACGTCCCGCGCGACGAGATCGTCGCCGCCGCGGCGGCGATGTTCGGCGGCTGAGAGCGCGCCAGGCTCAGCCGGCGGCGAGCGCCCGCTCGAAGAAGTCGCCGACGATCCGGATCGCGTCCTGCGGGCACTCGACGAGGTCCGCGTGACCGATGTCCGGGAACTCGACGAGCTCGATCAGCTCGTTCATCTCCGCCATCTTCCGGGCGCCCAGCCCGCTGGGTGCGAGGTCGGGCGGGCAGAGGACGTCGTGGGTGCCGTTGGTCATCAAGAGCGGCCGCGAGACCCGAGGCACGAGCGGGGAGAGATCCATGTTCTCCATCGCCAGGCAGGCCTGTCGCACCGTGTACGGGTCGTTGAGGCCGACGATGTCGCGGACGAGCTGGAAGATGTTTTCGCCCTCGGGGCTCTCCATGAACGCGGCGCCTACTGCCTGGGTGGTCACGTGGTCGGAGAACTCGTCCCAGGCCATCTCCTCTGCCATCCGCCGCCAGATCCGGAACACCGTGCGCCGGTAGCGGTCGGCCTTGGCGAAGGCGACGTCTGCGCACGTCGCGATCACCCGCTCCGGGTGCAGCGCCGTGAAGGCGATCGCGATCATCCCGCCCATCGAGGTGCCGTGCACGAGCACGCGGTCGAGGCTGAGCGCGTCGAGGAGCGCGGCGCCGTCGGCCGCCCAGCCTTCGATCGTGTACGCCTCCCGTGGGCAGGACGACGCCCCGTACCCGCGCGCGTCGAAGGACAGAAGGCGGAAGCCCCGGTCGCGGAAGCCGTCGTTGACGAGCCCGAAGTTGTGCCGTCCGAACAGCCCTCCGCCGAACTGGAGGACGAGCGGCCCGTCCTCGGGCCCCGTCAGTTCGTAGTAGAGCCGGACACCTCCGCCGAGCTCGGCGAACGCCACCTAGTCCCAGCTACGGCCGACGCGGTCCCAGGCCACGTCGCTCGGCAACCACTCGGTGTTGATCCGCGAGAATAGGCGAGTGACCTTCTTGCTCCCGCACTTCGGGCACGGCGGCGCCGGTTTGGTCGTGAGGGAGAGGAACTCTTCGAACTGCTCCTCACAGGCGTCGCAGCGATACTCGTAGATGGGCATGGAGTCCGAGTCTAACCCGGTCGAGCGCCTGCGGGAAGCTTCGGCGGCCCAGGGTGTGCACCCGACCGAGGAGGACCTCGAGGGTGTGCGGGGCTTCCTCGATCTGATCCTGCCCGCGCTCGCGGAAATCGAGGATCGGCTTCCTCCCGAAACGGCGCCGTGAGCCTCGATCCCTACAACGCGTTCCTCCACCGCGAGGATCAGCACGGCGACTGGCGCATCGGCGTCAAGGACGTGATCGACGTCGCCGGCATGCCGACGACGGCGGCGTCGAAGATCCTCGACCGCGTGCCGGAGCATGACGCCGAATGCGTCGCACGGCTCCGGGCGGCCGGCGCGACGATCGTCGGGAAGCTGAACACGCACGAGTTCGCGTTCGGTGCGCTCACGAACAGCCCTCACTTCGGCCCGGCCAGAAACCCGTGGGATCTCGACCGGACGACCGGAGGCTCGAGCGGCGGCAGCGGCGCAGCCGTCGCCGCCGGGCTCGTCGACGTGGCCCTCGGGACCGACACGGCCGGCTCCGTCCGGATCCCGGCCGCGTTCTGCGGGGTCACCGGCCACCGGCCGTCCGCAGGCCTCGTCCCGAGCGACGGTGTCGTCCCCACCGCCTGGACCCTCGATGCGGTCGGCCCACTGGCACGTACGGCCGAGCAGTGCCGGCGTGCGGTCGAGATCATGTCCGACCGCTCCCTCGAGTCGAGGGGTGCCGTGCAGCGGATCGGGCTCGTCACCAGGCTCTTCGAGCAGGCGGACGCCGCGGTCGCCGTCGTCTGCGAGGAGGCGTGCCGCAAGCTGCCCGGCAGCCACGAGTCCGTCGACCTTCCGCTGCACGACGAGATCGCGACGATCACCCAGCTCGTGATGCTCCCCGAGGCGGCCGCCGCGCACCTCGGCTGGCTCAGGACGCGCCTCGCCGACTACGGGCCGGATGTCCGTGCACGCCTGCTCGCCGGGCTTCTCCTGCCGTCGACGGCCTACCTCACGGGGCGTCGGGCCCGGCGGTGGGTGCGGTCGGTGTGGGAGCGCGACTGTGGCGGCTTCGACCTGCTCGTGGCGCCGGCGATGCCGATCGTCGCGCCGCGGCTGGACGCGATTCCAGCCGACTACCGGCTGCTGATCATGCCGTACAACTCGCCCGCGGCACTTCTGGGGCTCCCGGTCACGGTCGTCCCCTGCGGCTTCGTCGACGGTCTCCCCGTCGGCCTGTCCCTCATGGGCCGCCTCGCCGAGGACGGCCTCGCGCTCGCCGTCGCCAGGGAGTTCCAGCGGGTGACCGACTGGCACGAGCGGCGGCCGGTTGACGCCGCTTCCGCCGAGGTTTTGTATACAACCGACACCGTTCCGTAAAGGAGAAGAGCCATGTCAGTGCTGATCAAGGGCGGGCGCATCGTGACCGCGTCCGACGACTACGTCGGCGACATCTACGCAGAGAACGGCACCGTGACGGTGATCGGCCAGTCGCTCGACATGGACGCCGACAAGGTGATCGACGCGTCCGGGAGGTACGTGATCCCGGGTGCGATCGATCCGCACACCCACATCGAGATGTTCTTCGGCGGGACGACGACGTGTGACGACTTCACGTCGGGAACCGTCGCGGCCGCCTTCGGCGGCACGACGTCGCTCGTGGACTTCTGCATGCAGGCGCGGGGGACGCCGTTCCCGCAGGCGCTCGAGAACTACTTCGAGAAGATCGACCGCTGCAAGCCCGTGATCGACGTCGGCTTCCACATCGGCGTCACCGACCTCGAAGGAGGCGGCGGGCTGGAGGCGTTGGCCAAGCTGCCCGACGAGGGGATCACCTCCTACAAGCTGTTCATGGCCTACAAGGGCGCCGTGATGGTCGACGACGAGACGCTCTTCAAGACGATGCAGGTCGCGAACGAGACCGGCGCGCTCGTGATGGTCCACGCCGAGAACGGCGACGCGATCGACGTGATCGTCAAGGAGGCGGTCGCAGCGGGAAAGGGCGACCCGATCTGGCACGCGCGCACGCGGCCGATGGAGACCGAGGCGGAGGCGACGAACCGGGCGATCCAGCTCGCGCGTGTCGCGAACGCTGCCCTCTACGTCGTCCACGTCTCCTGCCAGCCGGCGGTCGAGCCGATCGCGCTCGCGCGCGACAAGGGCTGGGACGTCTGGGGCGAGACCTGCACCCAGTACCTCTTCGTCGACGAGTCGGCGCTGGAGAAGCCGGATTGGGAGGGCGCGAAGTACATCTACACGCCTCCGCCGCGCCCGAAGGACCAGCAGGAGCACCTGTGGAAGGCGCTTCAGAACGACGTCCTCTCAGTGGTCTCGACCGACCATTGCCCGTTCAACTGGCCGGACCAGAAAGGTGTCAACGGCCGCGACTTCCAGGTC
>JBKOVQ010000149.1:0-4150 GCA_046723985.1 Actinomycetota bacterium
ACCGCGGGTCTCGTGGGCTCGGAGATGTGTATAAGAGACAGGCCGGGCGCTGATCGCGCGGCTGTACGGGGTCGGGCCGGTGACGGCGACCGCGATCGTCGCCGAACTGGGCGATGCGCGTCGCTTCGGCTGCTCCGACGACGCCGTCCGCCACTGCGGGCTCGACCTGACCGTGCACCAGTCGGACCGCAAGCGCGCCCCCGGTCACCTCTCGCACGAAGGGCCGGAGCTGCTGCGCTGGGCGCTGTTCGAGGCGGCGCAGCAGGCGTGTCGCCCCGCCTCACCCGACCACGAGTACTACCGGCAGGTCGCGCGCCGGATCGACCACAACCGCGCCTGCCTCTCGGTCGCGCGCAAGCTCTGCCGCCGCGCCTTCCACATCCTGCGCGAGCTCGGCGACGAGGCGCTCGCACCGATCGAGGCCGCGCCGCTTGGCGAGGAGGTGATCGCCGCCGCAGCTTGATCGCGACAGATCTCGCGCGCCCGCCCGTCGTCACGACGATCGTTTGCGGTCGGCTCCCGAATGGAGCCTGCCGCCAGCGCCCGCTGGCCTGGACGGCCGCTAAAGACCGAGCGACCGCAAAGCCAATCACGGGAGCAACACCCGATCGATCATCTTGTCGCAGGACCCGCCGTCCGTGCACCTAGGTAAGGCTGGGCGCCCGCGCGCACCGACCCGCTCCGCTCCAGCATCACCAACAAGGAGGTGACGCGGCAGACCTCACGGACCCTCGAACGACCATTGACGATCCATCGCACCACAGGTAAGGCTCCACCCTTCGTTGCCTGTGATGACTACAGATCCTGCCGCGGCCTCCTGCGGTTGAGCGAGGGCGAACGCCGCCGAGTGGCTTTCGCACGGCGACCGAGGAACCGGCGCGCATGCACTCAGATAGGCGGAAGCGACTGGTGGAATCGAAAGAGGTTGTCGCGGTCGTAGCGCTGCTTGACGCGGGTTAGGCGCTCGTAGTTGACGCCGTGGTAGGCACGTTCCCAGTCGGTGAGGTCCGGGTCTGGGAAGCTGGGATACACGCCGCCCGATCCGTGCGGATGGACGATTGACCACGAGCGGCTGAGCCAGTTGCGGGCGGCATCTCGTTCGTGTGCTGGTGCGTCGGCGTCGAGCACGACCGTGTGCTTGAGCAGGAAGCGCTCGTTGCGGTGGGCGGAGGCGGTCGCGTCGGTGCGCGTGCGGTTGTACGCGCCGCTCCAGGGCGTGAAGTCGAGTTCGCGTGCGTGACCCGTTGCTCGTCCCTCCGCGAAGGAGTCGACCAGTGCGGCTATCGCGTCCGGAGGTAGCGGTTGGCGAAAGAACTCCGACTTGGCGAACATCACCCTGGGCTGAGGCGGTTCGACCGGGGTCGTGTTGTCCACGCGCTCCGCACCCGGCGCGTGCTCTGCCAGGAAGGTTTTGGCGACTCGGTGCGGCATCTGCTTGATCGTGGTCGAGACCGGGTCGGCGTCGAGCCGCACGATTAGGTGGTCAAGGATGTCGGCGGTCTCGGTCTCCGTGCCGAGCATGGCGCCGAAGATCGTGACCAGAGGTTCGTCGAGATCGCCGGTTGCGGTGATGAGAAGGCTCGCCGCCAGCTCGTCGGGCGCATCGGGAGCCCAGTCTTGCCACAGCTCGATCGCGGCCGCCGCCTGCGCGTACGGCCAGCCGAGCTTGAAGCAGGTGAGGTCATGGGCCGCGACGGTTCTGAACCGGAAGGTGGTGACGATCCCGAACTGGCCGCCGCCGGCTCCACGCAAGGCCCAGAAGAGATCCGGCTCTCGGTGCTCGTCGCAGTCGACGACGCGACCGTCTGCCAGCACGACCCGCACCCCGACGAGTTGGTCGGAGGTGAGTCCGTACCCGCGACCGAGGATGCCGAACCCGCCGCCGAGCGTCAGCCCGGCGATCCCGACCGACGGGCAGGCGCCGGCGGCGATCGTCAGACCGTGACTGTCGAGCCGCTCGTAGACGTCCCCGAGCAGCGCCCCGGCCCCGACGGTGGCGACACCGTCGGCGAGAGAGACGGAGCGCATTTCGCTCAGGTCGATCAGGATTCCGCGGGTCGACGAGCGGCCGGCGAAGCAGTGCCCGCCGCTCCGCACAGCGATCTCGGCTCCGGCTCGTCGTGCGAACGTGATCGTCTCGGCCACGTCTGCCGCGGTCACGCAAAGGACGACCGCCTCCGGGGCGATATCCTCGAACTGCGCCCAGGCGGGCTTGCGGAAGACCTCGAAGTCGGGCGAGTCGCGAGGAACGACACTCCCCTTCACCACGGCCTCGAGCGCCGCGATCCCAGGAAGGCCGACCGGAGCCCGGACGCGATCTGATCGTCTCTCGCTCATGCCGGTCCGCTCAGACTGCCCTGGCAGCACCACTCCGTTACCGTCATGGGCGCGGGTGGTGGGTCAGCGACTGGAAGGCGGACTACAACCACCGCCGATGACACTCCGCGCTCGGCTACCAGGGCGCCGGTGGTCTGGGCTGCAGCCGGCCCTCGCCCATGATCGACTCTGGCTGCGACACCTACGTCACGTGCTCGGGGTCAGCGTGGCCGGTTTGTACTGCGGGCGCCCGGCCGGCCGGTAGACCTGGATCGTCACGCCCTTCGAGTCGACCCGCGAATCGACCAGGTCTAGCGCAATGTCCGGGCCGGCTTCGGGGAACAGCCGCTTGCCCTGGCCGAGAACCACGGGGACGACGAGCAGGATCATCTCGTCGACAAGGTCGTTTTCGAGCAGCCAGCGGATCAGGGCAGCGCTGCCGTGCACCTGCAGCTCACCCCCCGGCTTGGCTTTCAGCTCGCCGACGGCCGCCGCGAGGTCCCCGGAGAGGACGGTCGTGTCCGCCCAGCGCGGCTCGGTGAGCGTGGTCGATGCCACGTACTTGGGCGTCTCATTCAACGCCACGCCGATGGGGTGGGCGCGCATATCCGCGATCGTTCCCCAGGAGCCGGCGAAGAGTTCGTAGGTCACCCGGCCGAACAGGAACGCGTCGGCACGCTCGTAGCTCTGCGTGATGAACGTCCCGGTCTCGTCGTCGAAAACCCCCATGGCCCATCCGCCGCGCTCGAATCCGCTCCTGCGTTCCTCCTCCGTCGCGCCGCCGTTTCCCTGCATCACTCCATCGACGGTGACTTGCGTCATGGTCATCAGTTTCATGGGTTCGTCCTTTCTCTCGTGGTGGTCCGACGGTTGGCGTGTCAATGACCTCAGACCGACGGCGAGATGGTCGCTCTTCCGGGGCGCGCGGCATTGAAGGAAACGGACGAGTTCATCACCAGGGCAGCGGTCTGACCGGCACCCGGCTCCGCCTGCTGCATACGCGGGAGGAAGCGGCTATCCGGTGAGGCCGAGCAGCGCGCGGAACGAGGGCGAGTGATCGTGTCGGCCGCGGCAGTGGATGTCCGTCTGACGGATCAATTCGGCAGGTGGCAACCCCGAGAGGTACACGCATTCACGCGTCAAGTGAGCCTGATCGGCGTAGCCCAATGCGATAGCGGTTCGCGCAAGACCGAGTCTGCTCCAGCCACCGGTATGGACGAGCGCCAGAAAGTGCTGGAAGCGCAACACGCGCTGAAGTGTCTTCGGCGAGAGGCCGACAGCTGCCTTGAAGCGACGACGCAGCTGGCGCTCAGACATAAACATCGAGGCGGCGAGCGACGAAATATCGGTCGCGTGAGACGTCAGCCGTTCAACGCCGAATGCCACGGTGCGATCAGTAGCGGCGCGTCTCGCGAGTTGCGCGCTGACGGCGCCCTCCAGGACCGCGACGGCCCGCTTGGGCTCAGTTGCAATTTGCTCGCACAGGAGCCGCGTCGTGGGCAACGCATCCTCCAGAGCGACGATCTGATTGGCGAGCTCATACGCCGGCATGCCAAGCACCGCCGCGGCACCTTCTGGACGGAGGCGGAGCGAGACGATGGTCGCTCCGGGCGAAAGCGTCCGTACGAGCGGCCCGGTCTGAGGGCCGATGAGAAGCGGCTGCCCACCGACCTCGCACGCAAGCTCGACGCTCCCGGTTGGCGCTGAGCGATGGAGATAGGAGTTCGACCCCGCGTCGATCCGGTGCACGGACCAGCAGAGCACGTACGCAGCGAGCGGCGGCGAAGGGAAGCCCTCAGCGTAGTCCTGCACCGACCGCTCCGGCCCCTTCTCC
>JBKOVQ010000082.1:0-11611 GCA_046723985.1 Actinomycetota bacterium
GAAGCCGATTGCGTCGAACGGGTAGAGCGGCTCCGGCGCGTGCAACCCCTCCTGGAACCAAAACCGCCCGTCCTCGAAATCCCGGCGATCCTCGCTGAACCGGACGTGGGGCGCATACAGCTCCTCCCACCCCTCGCAACCTGGGGGAACCGGGATCTCGAACGGGCTGGGGAAGCCTCGGGGAGCCATATGGATCGTGCGGTCTGTCATCTTCTCACGCAGGTGACCGGTACCAGGAGGGGAGAGCATGATCCCTCCCCTCCCGGCAGGGTGTGGTCACGGCTGCCCGGCGGCTCCGGCCGCGAGCTGGGCGAACGTCAGGTTCATGATCCGCTTCGTGTACTCGCGGGTCTGCGGGCTCATCGACGCGAGAACCGACTCCACGCTCGGGCCCGTCTGGGCACTCGGGAGGGCGTAGCCAGTTCCGAGCGCGTTCGCCGCGAGACCTGCCGGTGTCAGGGACATGATCGAGGGAGCCCGAGTCGTGTCCGCGCCGGTGCGCTGGCCAAGGTAGGACATGTAGCCCTGGACAGCGGGCGTGTCGGTCACCGTAGCCGGGTGCGGCCCGAGGTAGGACATGTAGCCCTGGACGGCCGGCGTCGCCGTGGTGGTCGAGCCGCCGCTGTCGAACGCGTACGCGGAGATCACCCAGGTCACGGCTGCCGTCAAGGCGGCGATTCCGACGACCAGGCCGAAGAGGCGACCGCGCTTGATCTCGACGGTCGCGGGGATGGACGGGTAGGTGCTCATCTCTGCTCCTTTCGGATGGACGGTCACTGCCGGGACGATCCGGTTGAACGGGAGGCCTGCCTGCCGGTTTATCTCGGCCACAGCGTCCGAGGAGGGCCCTTCGAACTGGCAGAAGCAGGCCTCGTCCCGCAGCACAATGGTCGAGCCGAGGTAGCGCACCTCCGTGCGGTAGTAGGCCTTCTCGCTCCCCTGCTCGAGTCGCAGGAGCCCGCGCAGGAGTTCGGAGCGGTTGAGACCGGGGAGGTATCGCTCGACGACGTAGACCATGCGCCCACGCTAGGTCGTAGGGGCGCAGGCCCGAAACCCCGAAAACCCTACGTTTGGATGGTCCCTCCCCCTGCTTTGGCAGGAGCACCCTGAGGGGCGGCGAGCCGTGCGGTGAGTCCGGCGCGGCGCACGCCGAGCTTGCCGTAGACGTGGGAGAGGTGGGCCTCGACGGTGCTGAGGCCCATGTACAGCTCGGCGGCGATCTGCTTGTTCGTGCGTCCTTGGGCGGCGAGCTCGGCAACTCGCCGTTCGGTTTCGGTCAGCTCCTCGGAGGCGGGCGCTCGGCCGCTGATCCGCTTCAGCTCCGCGCGCGCCTTCTCGGCCCAGAGGCGGGCGCCGAGCTCGTCGAAGACCCCTAGCGCCTGCTCCAGCGCCTCGCGGGCGACCTTCTTCTGCTGTGCCTGCCGGCGGACCGTGCCCAGGCAGAGCAGCGTTCGGCCGCGCTCGAGCGGGAACCGCTGCGTGTCGGCTAGCGAGCGCTCGAATGCCGCGAAGGCCGCCTCCGACTCGCCTTCTGCGGCAGCGAGCAGCCCGCGGCAACGTGCGGCTCCCGCCCGTCCGTGGGGGCTTCCCATCCGATCTGCGCTCAGCTCATACGGCTCCAGGTACGAACGCGCCTGCGCGAGCTCGCCGAGACCGATCAGCGTTTCGATCGCATCGGCCCAGACCGTGAGCGTCGGGTCGTTCATCCCGCCGGCGAGCAGACGCGCGGGAAGCGCACGCAGGTGGTCGGCGGCGCCTGCCAGATTGCCGAGCTCGAGCTCGAGGCGGCCGAGCACGCCGAGCGTGAGGATCGTGTAGTGGTCCTTTTCGGTCTCCTCGGTGAAGGCGAGACCTTCCTCGGCTGTCGCGCGCGCCTGTTCGATGAGCCCGAGGTCTGTCTCGACGAGGGCCTTTTCGCGCCCGATGGAGGCGCGTCCGCGCGCGTACTGGGTCTGCTCGGTCAGGTCGTACGCTGCTGCGGCGAGTTCGAGAGCGCGCTCCCAGCGGCCCGCCAGCCACTCGAGCTCGGTTTCATACCAGAGAATCATCACCCGGCTGGTCTCGTCCCCTCGCTCCATCACGCCCTTCTCGAGCTCGTTGAAGAGCTCGCGCGCCCTGTCGAGGTCGCCCAATCGCATCAGCAGGCGGGCAAACGCGTAGCGCGGGCTCTCCTCGGACTCGAGCTCGAATCCCTCGCGCTCCTCGATCTCGACTGCACGCTCGACCAATCCCGGAGTGATCTCACCCGCGTACCCCTCGGCGAGCGAGGCGCGGGCGAGCGTGATGGCGAGCAGGAATGGATCCCCCGTGCGCTCGGCCTTCTCGACCGCGGTGCGGGCATCGGCGAGCGCCGTCCGAGCGTCGGCCTGGTACAGACGCAGGCCCATCTGCCAGGCGAGGATGCGTGCAGATCGGGCGTCGTCGTCGGAGGCTTCGATTAGCGCCTGTTCGTAGAGCTCGATCATCGCGCGAGTGTCGTAACTCTGAGACTTGAGCAGCCCGAACAGGACGTCGGCCCGCTCGACGCCAGGTGGAACCTCGGTGAGAAGCTGCTCGTAGAGGACGAAAGCCCGGTCGACGTCGCCGGCCAGGTAGTAGTGGTCGGCCGCGCGCAGGCGACGCTGCCGGGTTGCGGTCGACTCGCCGGGTGTCAGCTGCGCGGCGAGCTCGCAGAGCCGTGCTGCGGCGCTGGTGGCGCCCCTGGCAGCGGCGTGCTCGGCGGCCGTGTCGAGCTCGGCGGCGACGCCGTCGTCGGGCCCGTCGGCGGCCAGCGCCAGGTGGCGAGCCCGCTCCTCGACGTCCGAGACCGCGCCGGCCAGCGCCCCGTGCACGGCACGCCGTTTCCAGACGGGGGCGCGCTCATAGCAGATCGACGCGAGCAAGGGGTGTGCGAAGCGAATGTGCGTGTCGTCGAGCTCCACCACGGCCTCCTGCGCCGCTGCCTCCAGCGCGTCGAGAACGCGCTCCTGTTCTCCGTAGGTCGCCGCCAGCAGCTCAACCGTCGGCCGCGCGAGCGCTGCGACCAGTAACAGGACGTCGAGCGTCTCGCCGGGAAGTCGGGCCAGACGGCCGCCGAGCAGCTCGCGGAGACTGTCCGGAACGCGGAGGGCCTGACCCGGCGCCGGCCGTGTGTTCGTCCGGACCAGCTCACGACCGAGCTCCAGTGCAAAGAACGGGTTGCCCGCCGTCGCCTCCTGGACGCGGGCGAGCTCGGGTCGGGTCAGCACGAGAGCCAACCTCTCATCGAGCAGGCGATGGAGCGCACTCAGAGTGAGGGGGCCCAGCGTCAACCGATCGAGCCGCTCATCCGCGAACGAGCGCTCGAGCTCGAGCGGGCTCCCGAGTTCTGGCCCGAGCCTGAGGGTCGCGAGGAGCCCGAGCGGCTCCTCGCGCAGGCGGCGGAGGGCGATCTGGATCGCTCCGGCGGAAGCAGGATCGAACCACTGCACGTCGTCAATCGCGACCAGCACCGGGCCGCGTTCGGCCAGCGCGCGCAGCATGTCCAGCACGGCGAGCCCGATCGCGTGCGGATCAAGCGACGTCTCGCCCGGCTCGGCGAGCAGCAGCGCGACCTCGAGCGCACGCCGGCGCGGGGGCGCGAGCGCTGGCCCGACTTCCTCGAGCACGTCGCCGAGTAGCTCCGAGAGCCCTGCAAACGAGAGCGAAGCTTCCGCCTCGGTCCCCCGGGCGACGAGCACGCGCAGGTCACGCTGCTCGGCCTCCTCGACGCCGGCTTCCCAGAGGATCGTCTTACCGATTCCCGCCTGTCCCGACAGGACGAGTGCGCAGGGGCCCTCCTCGATCCGGCCGAGGAACGTCCAGATTGCGGCGAGCTCCTCGTCGCGGCCGACGACCGCCGCGCTCATGCCTCGATCGCTTCGTCGACCGGCACGGCGAGCCGGGTGGCGAGCTCGGCGCGGCGGACGCCGAGCTTGCGATAGACGTGGGAGAGGTGGGCCTCGACGGTGCTGAGGCCCATGTACAGCTCTGCGGCGATCTGTTTATTGGTGCGTCCCTTGGCGGCGAGCTCGGCGACCCGGCGTTCGGTCTCGGTCAGCTCCTCCGAGGCGGGGGAGCGGCCGCTGATCCGCTTCAGTTCGGTCCGTGCCTTCTCTGCCCAGAGGCGGGCGCCGAGCTCATCGAAGATCGCCAGCGCCTGCTCCAGCGCCTCCCGGGCTGCCTTCTTCTGCTGCGCCTGACGGCGCACCGTACCCAGACAGAGCAGCGTTCGGCCCCGCTCGAGCGGGGCCGAGATGCCGTCGAGCTGGGCGAGGGCGCGTTCGAAGCAGGCGAACGCGGCTTCGCGATCGCCTTCCGCAGCGCAGAGCAGCGCGCGGCAGCGGGCCGACTCCGCGAGCGCCCGCCGGCTGCCGAGCCGCTCGGCGTTCGACTCGTAGGCCGAGACGTACTCGCACGCCAGGTCGAGCTCGCCGAGCGCGATCAGCGTCTCGATCGCATCCGCCCAGATCGGAAGGGACGGATCGCGGAGGTTGCTCGCCAGCAGCCGTGCCGGCAGCTCTCGGAGGTGGTCGGCGGCTGCGTCGAGGTTGCCGAGCAGCAGCTCGAGACGGCCCAGGGTGCCGAGTCCCGCGACGGTGAAGAAGTCGCCGGAAACGGCCTTCGAGACGGCCAGGCTCTCTTCGGCGGTCGCCCGGGACTGCTCGACCAGGCCGAGGTCGGCTTCGACCAGTGCCTTCATGCGACCGGCATTCGGGAGAACGAAGGGATCCTGCGTCTGGAGCGCGAGCTCGTACGCGGTGTCTGCGTGGTCAAGCGCCTGACCGTACCTCCCGGCGAACCACTCGAGCGCACTCAATGCCCAGAGGATCTGGCCGCGAGATCCTTCGTCTCCGCGCGCCGCTGCCTTCGCCTCCAGCTCGTGGAACAGCGCGCGCGCCTCGTCCAGCTCGTCCATGCGCATCAGCCGCCGGGCGAGGGCGACGCCGGGGCTGGCGAGGTATTCGAGCTCCAGCCCCAGCCGCTTCTCCATCTCTGCCCCGCGTTCGAGCAGTCCGGGAGTGACCCGGGCCGAGTACGTCTCGGCCGTTCCGAGACGGCTGATCGCCACTGCGACAAGCCCGGGGTCGTCGACTCCCTCGGCCTTCCTCAGCGCGGCTTGACCGTCGGCGAGCGATCCGGCGATGTCGAGCTCTGCCAGGCGGACCCAGCTTCGGTAGGAGAGCATGCGGGACGATCGCACGTCGTCGTCCGCGACCTCGGTGAGGGCGTCGGTACAGAGCTGGGCCATCGTGCCTCGATCGACCGTTCGCGTCAGGGCGAGCTCAAAGAGGACGTCTGCGCGCTCGGCGCCGTCGCCGACATGCGGTCGGAGCTCGTCCAGAATGGCAGCCGCGCGTTCGACGTCGCCCGCGAGGCGGTGGAAATGAGCTGCTCGCTGGAGCCGTCGCCGCCGCTCCTCCGGTGCCCCACCCGGCGTGATCTCCGACGCGAGCTCGGACAGCTCGGCAGCGGCGGCTGTCGCGCCACGTGCAGCGGCCTGCTCGGCTGCCGCATCTACGTCGGCCGCGACGGCGTCGTCGGGGCCGTCCGCGGCGAGCGCCAGGTGGCGGGCCCGCTCCTCGACGTCGTCGGTCGAGCGTGCGAGCGCCTGGTGCACGGCCCGGCGTTTCCAGACCTGTGCCTGTTCGTAACAGATCGACGCAAGCAGCGGGTGCGCGAAGCGGATGCGCGGCCCGTCGAGCTCGACCACTCCTTCTCGGGTCCCGGTCTCGACGGCTTCGAGAACGCGCGCGCGGTCGCCGTGCGCGGTCGCGACCACGTCGATCGTCGGCCGGGCGAGCGCCGCGGCGAAGAGCATCACGTCGCCGGTCTCGGTCGGGAGCCGGGCGAGCCGGTCGCCGAGGAGCTCCTGCAGGCTCTCGGGGACCGGCAGGGCCTGTCCTGCAGACGGTCGCGTGTTTGTGCGGACCAGCTCCCGGCCGAGCTCCAGCGCGAAGAAGGGGTTGCCGGCGGTCGCCTCCGCCACCCGGGCCAGCTCCGGCCGCGTCAACTCGAGCTCCAGTCGCTCCTCGAGCAGCCGGTGGACAGCTCCTGGGCTGAGCGGTCCGACTGTGACCGACGTTAGCCGCTCCTCGGGGAATACGCCCTTCAAGTCGAACGCGGCGGGGACGTCGGGAGCCCGCCGCACGGTGGCCAGCAGGCCGACCGGCTCGTCTCGCAGGCGCCGCAGGGCGATCTGCAGCGCTCCCGCCGAGGACGGGTCGAGCCACTGCGCGTCGTCGAGCGCGACGAGAAGTGGCCCGGATTCCGCGAGCAGACGGAGCGTGTCCAGCACCGCAAGGCCGATCGCATACGCGTCGGGGGAGTAGCCGCCCGGTTCGGCAAGCAGCAGTGCGACCTCCAGGGCGTGGCGGCGCGGCGGCGGAAGGGACGGCGCCGTCTCGTCGAGCACGTCAGCCAGGAGTTCCGACAGCACGGTGAACGAGAGCGAGGCCTCGACCTCGACTCCCCGGCACGACAGAACCTGTTCTCGCCGGCGGCGCGCCTCGTCGACCCCGGCTTCCCAGAGCGCCGTCTTTCCGATCCCGGCCTCGCCCGAGAGGACAAGCGCGCATGGCCCCTGCGCGACCCCGCCGAGGAACGCCTCGACGAGGTCGAGCTCGTCCTCGCGCCCGATGAGGGGGGTCACGGGCATGCCTGCGTGTCGATTGTGACGTGGTCGAGACCGCGGCGCGCGGCGCCCCGATGCCTAGACGGTTGCTTTCGTGCGCCAGCCTTCCGCGTACTGGGTGCGGGCGACCTCGGAGTACGGGCATGGGCTGACGATCGCCCGGATCTCCCCCTGTCGGTGCCGCTCGACCACCGGCTTCGCCGAGCCACCGTTTTCCTCGCCCCAGACGAGAACGACCTCGGTGCCGATCTCGACGTCGGAGTTCACGACCCCGAGCGAGAGCATCGAGCGCTCGTTGTAGCTGTAGCCCGAGAACGTGGAAACGCCGACCTGCTCGCCGTCCAGCAGGAGCTTGTCGTTCGGCCAGGTCGAGTAGTTGGAGAGCGGCAGGTCGATGTACTTCGTCGGGTCGCCCGGCTCGAAGAGCGTCCGCATCGCGGCGGCGACGTCGTCGCCGTTCCAGGCGAGCGTCACCTTCCGGCGCGGGCCCTCGTCACTCGTCGTCTCGAGCGCCTCGCGGCCGACGAAGTCGTGGTCGAACTTGACGAACCCCCAGTAACCGAGGTCGTGCGGTGTCAGGTAGTAGTCCGAGATGTCGTCCGCGTAGAAGCTGCCGCCGAGCGACCCGGTTGCCTCGTAGCCGTTGGCCGGCAGCCACTCGCGGTACGCCTTCAGCTCGTCGCCGGTGAAGATCGCCGGCAGCGGGCACGGAATCCAGCCGGACTCGAGCGTGTTGGTCGCGTAGACCCGCGAGCCGACCTGCTTCAGGCCGAACTCCTCGCCGGCCTCGACGATCGCGGCGCGGACGTCCTCCGCCTCCTCCCACGGGCCGAAGAGCTCGCGGCCCGAGACCCCGGACATGCCGTGGTGCAGCGCGCGCACCGTCCGGCCGCCGATCGTGATCTCGTCCATGTTGAAGAACTTGATCTCGGGGAGCGGTCCGCCGACCGCCTTCTCGAGCACCTGCATCGCGTTCGGCCCCTGCACCTGGAAGCGGTAGAGCTTGCGCTTGCCGGTCGGGTTGACGGCGGTGCGCTCGTCGCGGTCGAAGGTGACGTCGTAGTCGCCGGTCTCGCCGTGGTACTGCACCCAGTTGTGGGCCGACGGCCGGCCGACGAGGCTGAGCCGGTTCTGGTCGAGGTAGAAGAGGATCGCGTCGCCGATCACGTAGCCGTCCGGGTTGCAGCACACGAATTGCTTCGCCTTGTTCACGGCGAAGTTCTCGAACGAGTTCACGCCGAGATCCGAAAGCAGCCGGATCGCATCCGGCCCCTCGATGTAGAGGTCGGTCATGTGGTGGCTCTGGTCGAAGAGCGCCGCGGTCTCGCGCCACGCGATCTGTTCGTCGCGCCAGTTCGTGAACTCGGCCGCGACTGCTGGGTAGACGTAGGGCCCGATCTGCGAGTTGCGCGCCATCTCCACGGCGCTGCCGATCGACTGGAGCTTGTCTTCGAGGCTGTGGTGCGTCATCTCTCGGTGGCCTCCTTCTGAGGTTCGGAAATCCTATGCGAGGTCGCGCGCTTTCCCTGGTGCCACTCCCAGGTCGCGCGCAGGCTGTTGAACGTGTAGAAGTGGAAACCGGCGATCTCCTGTCTCGGTGCGAGCGCGTCGTACAAGCGGTCGGCGGAGCTCGACGACAGGCGCAGCAGGTTGAGCAGCCCGCGCTGTTTGCGCAGGAACGAGAGCGACGGCCCGACGCCGACCCGCATCGAAATCTCGAGTAACTTGGAACGGTCGACCATGCCGGGGATGCCGACGAGCACCGGCAGGTCGATGCCAGTCGCCCTGGTCTCCCGAATCCAACGCAGGATCGCCTCCGGGTCGAAGCAGATCTGGGTGGTGATGTAGTCGGCCAGCGGCGCCTTCTGCGCGAGCGCGTTAGCGAGTTCGTCGTCGCCGATGAGCGGGTGGCCCTCGGGATAGCCGCCGATTCCGATCGTGACGGGGCGCTCGCGGTGCTCGTGGATGATCGGGAGCAGCTCCACCGCCGAGGCGTACGGCCCGTGCGGCGGCGTCGCGTCGCCTCCGATCACGAAGGCGTCGTCGATGGCGTTCTCCTTCATGCGCCCGAGCAGCTCGTCCAGGTGGTCGCTTCCCCGCACCATGCGGGCAGCCAGGTGCAGCGTGACCGAATGGCCGAGAGCGCGGAGCCGCGTCGCCGTCGCAATCGACTCGTCGAGCCCGTGCTTCGGCGAGCAGGTGACCGTCAGCCGAACGCGCTCGGGCAGCTCGGCGGCTTCGGCCTCACCCCGGCCGAACGGGAGGATCTCGAAGTGGACGGGCTCGATCATCGCTCGCCTCCGACGTCGGGGGTGCCGTAGGTGTGGAAGCTCTCGATCGTCTTCACGCCCCAGAACTGGCCACGGGCGCGCTCCTCCGCGGTCCAGGTGGTCGGCTCGAAGTCGGGGTCGTAGACGAAGTAGCCGCCGGTCGTCACCTCGATCCGGTTGCCGCCCGGCTCGAAGCCGTAGAGGAAGAAGCCCTGCGCGACGCCGTGCTTCGAAGGTGCCGCCTCGATCGGGATGTCGTGGTCGACGAAGATGTCGGCGGCGCGCAGGCACTCCTCGCGCGTGTCCACCCAGAAGGCGAGGTGGTGCAGGCGGCCCCGGGCGCCGTAGTGGTCGGCGACGTAGATCAGCTCGTGGGCGGCGATCGAGAGGCTGAGCCACGCTCCCTGCTCGGTGCCGTCGTCCAGTTCGATGCGCTCGTACAGCCGGTAGCCGAGCAGTTCCTGGACGAACACGCGGCTGGCGCGGACGTCGGCGGCGAGGACGTTGACGTGGTCGAGCCGCTTCACCGCGGCGCCACGCCCGACGTACTTCTGGGGCTGGTTGCGCCAGGACGGCCTCAGGTGCTCGGGGGCGACGTAGCGCTCGGCCTCGTAGTAGAGCTCGAACCGGTGGCCGTCGGGGTCCTCGAACTGGTACGCCGGTCCGTGGCCGACGTCGCCGTCGATCCAGCCGCGGCCGAGGCCGGTCTGCTCGATCGCCGCCACCCGCCGCTCGAGCGCCTCGGGGCTCCAGGCGCGGAGCGCGAGGTGGCCGAGGCCCCCCTGCGGCGACTCGGTCAGCTTCAGGCTGTAGCGCAGGTAGTCGCCCCAGCCGCGGAGGTAGACCGACTGGCCTGCCCGCGCCTCCTCCTCCATCCCGAGCACGTCGACGAAGAACCGCAGGCTCTCCTCAGGCTTGGGGGTGAGCAGCTCGGCATGCCCGATGCGGGCGACGTCGTGGATCAGGTCGGTCATTTCTCGACGAGCGAGCGGAGGCCGTCGAGGTCGTACGAGAGCGCGCCGGCCTGGAGCTTCGCCCGCTTGTCGACCTCCTTGGCCGCGCGGTCGCGTGCGGCCGCCAGCACCTCGTCGACGCGCTCCTGCTCGATTACGACCACGCCGTCGGCGTCGAGCACGACGACGTCGCCCTGGCGGATGGTCGCTCCGCCCACCTCGACCGGCTCGCCGATCGTGCCCGGTACCTTCTTGTCCGCTCCCCGGACCCGTACGTAGCGCGTCCAGATGGGCAGGCCGAGCTCGCGCAGCTCCTCGACGTCGCGTACCGCCGCGTCGATCAGAACGGCGACGACCCCGCGGCCCTTCATCTGCGTCGCAAGCAGGTCGCCGACGAGAGCGACGGGCCGCGGCTCCGGCATGGTCAGCACGAGCACCTCGCCCGTCTCGGCCTCGGCGACGGCGGCGTGGACCATCAGGTTGTCGTCCTGGCCGCAGCGCACGGTGCGCGCCGGGCCGGCGGCGCGAGAGCCGGGGATCACCTGGACGAGGTCGACGTCGACGACCTGCGAGCGGCCCGCCGCCTCGTGAACCGTTGCCGAGCCGAGCTCGGCGAGCTCTTCATACACGCTCATAGCGAGTCAACCACCTGCGGGGTCACGCGCTGGAACGCCTCCGCGAACTCGACCGCGTTGTTCCCGGACGAACGGCGCGCGTGGTTGCCGCGCCTGGAGGCGAGCTCCTCGTAGTACGCGTGCAGGTGCGACTGCGCCTGCATCTCGCCCATCGCCGCCCGCTTCTGGTCGATCACCGAAGTGATGTCGACGAACACGGTCGGCGTGAAGTTGCAGAGCTCCGGCTGGTGCGGCTCGAACAGCAGAAGCTCCGGCGGCTCGAAGGGGCCGCCGAACGCACTCGCAGTGCCGGCTCCCGCCGCGAGCGCGCGGGCCTTCTCGACCGCGAAGAAGGCCTCCGCGTGGTCGGGATTGAACGGGTCGCGATCCGTGTGCGTCAGCAGCACGTCCGGCTCGAACTCACGGATCTTGACCGCGATCGCGTTCAACCCGTCCTTGTCGACGACCAGCGGGTAGTCGCCGAGGTCGAGTCCGTCGAAGGTCGCGCCGAGGTGTGCCGCGGCGCGCTCCGCCTCGCGCGCGCGGATCTCCTTGACGCGCCCGACCGTCATCCCCTCTTCCTTCCAGAGCTCGCCCGACTCGCCGCGCTCGCCGTAGGAGAGCGCCAGCACATGGGCCTTGCCCCCCGCGGCCGTCGTCACCGCGATCGCACCGCCCGCCCGCCAGACGAAGTCGGCCGAGTGCGCGCCGATCACGAGCAGCCGCCGGCTCACGGGACAAGCTTCCGCGAGTTCTCGACGACCATCGTCTGGATCTCGTCCTCGGAGAAACCGGCCTCGAGCAGCTTGTCGGCCCATATCGCCAGGCCGTCCTCGACCGGCGGGTAGTCCGGGTTGCCGCAGTCGCTCGAGAAGAAGTTGCGCTCGATCCCGACCGCCTGCACGCCCTCGAACACGTGCTCGTAGGTCGTCTTGCCGCTGTGTGGGGTCGTCAGGCAGCGCTCGATCAGGCAGCCCTTGTCCGCGAGCGCGACCTGGTCCTCGATCGAGAAGTTCTGACACGTGAACTCGGGGTGCGTGATCACCACCGTCTTCACCCCGGCCGCGAACGCGCTGTCGACGACCGCGAACGTGTCGTCGCGGCCGAGGTGGGCGGTGGCGAGGATCAGGTCGTGGCGCGCGA
>JBKOVQ010000277.1:0-7990 GCA_046723985.1 Actinomycetota bacterium
TTCGCTGGGGCGGGTCCTCCCGGCGCGAGGCCAGCTTTCCGTCGACTACGCCGGCGCGCTCGCACAGCGGAACGCGGCGCTCAAGCGCGGCGAGCGAGATGCGATCGCGCCCTGGACGGCACAGGTCGCGACGCTCGGAGCTGCCCTCGTCGGTGCCCGCGAGGAGGTGATCGGCCTGTTCGGGCGCCCGTTCGCGGACGCCGCCGAGCGGCTGGGGCTGCTGGATGCGCGGCTGACCTACGAGGGCGACGCGCCGACCGAGGTGGAGCTCGAACACCGGTTCGAGCACGATCTGGAGCGCGGCTCGACCGGGATCGGGCCGCACCTCCACGACGTATCGATTGCCTCGGCCGGCCGCGACCTGCGAGCGTTCGGGTCGCAGGGCGAACAGAGGACCGCGGTGCTCGCGCTCCTGCTTGCCGAAGCGTGGTTGCTGGACGAGCGGAAGGGCGACTCGCCGCTCCTCCTCCTCGACGACGTTCTCTCCGAGCTCGACCCGGTTCGCCGCCGCGTGCTGGCCGAGCAGCTCCAAGGGCGGGGCCAGACGCTCGTCACGGCGACCACCGCCGACGCGCTGCCGGTCGAGCCGGCTCAGCTGCTCGAGGTCTCGCCCGGTCGAGTGGTGGCCGCGTAGACGATGGAGCGGCTCGACGACAGCGTTCGGGGCGAGCTTGCTCGCCTGGGCCCCCAGGGCGGCATGTCGGACCTGCTGGCAATCTGGCCGGGCGCGGTCGGGACGATGGTCGCCGCCAACGCCTGGCCCGCCCGGATCGGTCGCGACGGCACGCTGCACGTCAACACATCCTCCTCCGCCTGGGCGTTCGAACTGGGCCAGCTTGCGCCCACGATCCAGGAGCGGTTGCGCGAGGAGCTCGGCGAAAGTGCGCCGAAGGCGTTGCGATTCGCGATCGGCCACCTCCCGGAGGCGTCCTCCGAGGAACTGAGCAGTGCCCGAACAGACGTTCCCGAGCCGACCGAGGAAGCCCTGCAACGAGCCGCTGAGCTCACGGTCGGAATCGAGGACGAGGAGCTCCGAAATCGAGTGCAAAGAGCGGCCGCTTTGGGCCTCTCGAACGCCCGCTCCGACCGCCGTTTCTGATACACTGACTGCAGCCCGCAAATAGGCAATTTGCAGGGCTTTTCTTAATGGCAGAAGCAGCATATACCGCAAAGGACATCACGGTCCTGGAGGGCCTTGAGCCGGTCCGGAAACGGCCCAGCATGTACATCGGCTCGACCGGCTCGCGGGGTCTCCACCATCTAGCCTACGAGGTCGTCGCAAACTCGGTCGACGAGGCGCTCGCGGGCCGCTGCGACCTGGTCGAGGTGATCATCCACCCGGACGAGTCGATGACCGTCAAGGACAACGGCTCGGGCATCCCGGTGGACGTGATGAAGGATCAGGGGTTGCCTGCGCTGACGGTGGTCCTGACCAAGCTGCACGCCGGCGGCAAGTTCGGTCAGGGCGGCTACAAGGTCTCCGGCGGCTTGCACGGCGTCGGTGTCTCCGTGGTCAACGCGCTCTCCGAGTGGCTGATCGCGGAGGTGTGGCGGGACGGCAAGTCGTGGCGGCAGGAGTTCACCCGCGGCGAGCCGACGACGAAGATGAAGGCGATCGGGCCGACCAAGAACTCGGGAACTACGATCAGCTTCAAGCCCGACGCCGAGATCTTCGAGGAGACCGAGTGGGACACCGAATGGCTCGCCCAGCGGCTCCGCGAGACGGCGTTCCTCACCAAGGGCCTTCGCATCGTCCTCGTCGACGAGCGCGAGGGCGAGCACCGCGAGGAGTTCCACGCCGCCGGGGGCATCCGCGACTTCGTCGCGCACATCAACAAGGCGAAGGAGCCGACCCACAAGCACTTGGTCTACTTCGACGGCGAGAGCGACCAGGGCTATGTCGAAATCGCGATGCAGTGGAACAACTCGTACGCCGAGTCCGTCTTCTCGTTCGCGAACAACATCAACACGCACGAGGGCGGCTCCCACCTCTCCGGCTTCCGCTCCGCGCTGACCGCGACGCTGAACAGGGTGGCGCGCGACCGCAGCCTGCTCAAGGAGAAGGAGGACAACCTCGAGGGCGAGGACGTTCGCGAAGGGCTTGCCGCGGTGATCTCGGTGAAGCTCGCCGAGCCGCAGTTCGAGGGGCAGACGAAGACCAAGCTCGGCAACCCCGGCATGGAGGGGCTCGTCAAGCAGGTCGTCAACCAGAAGCTCGCGCAGTACTTCGAGGAGAACCCCCAGGATGCGAAGCAGATCATCACGAAGGCGATCGACGCCTCTCGCGCCCGCCAGGCGGCGCGGAAGGCACGTGAGCTCACGCGAAGGAAGTCGGCGCTCGAGGGCGCCTCTCTCCCCGGCAAGCTGGCCGACTGCGAGATCCAGGACCCGGAGGCGGCCGAGCTCTTCCTCGTCGAGGGCAACTCGGCCGGCGGCTCGGCCGTCGACGCGCGCGACCGGCTCTTCCAGGCGATCCTGCCGCTGCGCGGGAAGGTGATCAACGCGGAGAAGAACCGGATCAACAAGGTGCTCTCGAACGCGGAGATCCAGGCGATGGTGACCGCGATCGGCACCGGCATCGCGGACGAGTTCGACGTCTCGAAGCTCCGCTACCACCGGATCATCGTCATGACCGATGCCGACGTCGACGGCTCACACATCCGCACTCTGATCCTCACGTTCCTCTTCCGACAGATGCCCGAGCTCGTGGAGCGCGGGCACGTCTTCATTGCGGTGCCGCCGCTCTACCGCGTCAAGCTGGGCGGCCGCGAGCTGTATGTCGAAAAGGAGTCGCAGTTCGAGGATCTGCTCGTTCGTGAGCGGATCAAAGACATGGAGGTCACCGACCGCTCCGGCAAGGGCCAAAAGCTGACCGAGGCCCGGTACGGCCGCTTCGCCCGTGCGCTGCACGACTTCGAGGGCTGGTCGGCCAGACTCCGCACGGACTTCGGATCGCCGGCGACCAACTTCGTGGTCGAGCATCGACTGGTCGAGACAGAGGCGGACGACGTCCGGGGGATGGAGAAGGCGCTGGCGTTGATCGAGCCGAACGGCTACGAGGTCTCCGTTCTCGAGACGACCGGCGAGGGCGTCCGAGTGAAGGTCGTCGAGCGCGACACGAGTGCCGCCGAGCACGTCGTCGTCCCGACCGCACTGCTCGGCTCGCCAGTCTATGCCGGCCTCCGCAAGAGCTACGCCCGCCTACAGGAGATCATCGGCGCTCCGCCGTTCACGATCACGTTTGGCAAGAAGTCCGCGTCCGCGGAGACCTTCGAAGACCTCCGAAGCCGGGCGCTCGACCTCGCCAAGGAGGGAATCCAGATCGGGCGGTTCAAGGGCCTCGGCGAGATGGACGCCGAGGAGCTCGCTGCCACGACGATGGACCCGGCCCGGCGGCTGCTCGTCCGTGTGACCGTCGACGACGCTGCTGCAGCGGACACGGTCTTCTCGATGTTGATGGGCGACCAGGTCGAGCCACGGCGCGAGTTCATTGAGCAGAACGCGAAGGACGTGAAGTTCCTCGATGTCTGACGTCGTCGAACCGCTCGGCGCCGGCCGCATCGAGACGCGCGAGCTCGAGCAGGAGATGCGCTCGAGCTTCCTCGACTACGCGATGAGCACGATCGTCGCGCGCGCGCTCCCGGACGTGCGCGACGGCCTCAAGCCCGTCCACCGCCGGATTCTCTATGCGATGGCCGAGCTCGGCCTTCAGCCCAACCGGCCGCGGGTGAAGTGCGCGCGGGTGGTCGGCGAGGTGATGGGCAACTACCACCCGCACGGCGACGCCGCGATCTACGACACGCTCGTCCGGCTCGCGCAGTCGTTCTCGATGCGTTACCCGCTGGTCGACGGGCAGGGCAACTTCGGGAACATCGACGGCTATCCGGCCGCTGCGCAGCGTTACACGGAGTGCCGGCTCGCCCGGATGGCGACCGAGCTGCTCCGCGACATCGACGCAGACACGGTCGACTTCCGGCCGAACTACGACGAGTCGCGGAAGGAACCCGAGGCCCTGCCCTCGCGGTTCCCGAACCTGCTCGTCAACGGTTCCACCGGCATCGCGGTTGGGATGGCGACGAACATCCCGCCGCACAACCTCGGCGAGGTGATCGATGCCCTCGTCGCGCTGATCGATGACCCGGCGGCCGACGTCGAGAAGCTCTCCAAGCACGTCAAGGGGCCCGACTTCCCGACCGGCGCGATCATCCTCGGCCGCGAAGGGATCCGCGAGGCCTACCGCTCCGGCCGCGGCCGCGTCGTTATGCGCGCGCGCGCACACGCCGAGGAGCAGCGCGGCGGCCGCACCGCGATCGTCGTCTCTGAGCTCCCGTACGGCGTCAAGAAGGGCGGCGACGAGGGCGTGATCACGAAGATCGCCGAGCTCGTCAAGACCGGAACGCTCGCGGAGATCTCGCGGCTGCGCGACCTGTCCGACAAGTCGGGCATGCGCCTCGTGATCGAGCTGAAGCGCGACGCGGTGCCGCAGGTCGTCCTCAACAAGCTCTTCAAGCACACGCCGCTTCAGACAACCTTCGGGTACAACGCAGTCGCGCTCGTCGACGGGGTGCCTAGGACGCTGTCGCTCCTCGAGCTCCTCCGGCACTATCTTGACTTCCAGCGCGTCGTCGTCGTGCGGCGTTTGAAGTTCGAGCTCCGCAAGGCGGAGGAGCGCGCGCACATCCTCGAGGGCTACCTGATCGCTCTCGACAACCTCGACGAGGTGATCGCCCTCGTCCGCGCCGCCGCCGACACCGAGGAGGCGCGGCAGCAGCTGATGAAGCGGTTCGAGCTCTCGGAGATCCAGGCGCAGGCGATCCTCGACCTCCGCCTGCGCGCGCTGACCGCGCTCGAGCGGAAGCGCGTCGAGCAGGAGCACGCCGACTTGCGCGAGCGCATCGCCGAGCTGCGCGCGATTCTCGGCGATGAGTCGCGAGTGATGGGGCTCATCCGTGAGGAGCTCCTCGAGCTGAAGCAGATGTACGGCAAGGACGATGCCCGGCGTACCGAGATCGTTGCAGCCGAGGGCGAGCTCGACCTCGAGGACCTGATCGCGGAGGAGGACATGGTGATCGCGATCACGCGCTCGGGCTACCTCAAGCGCCTGCCGGTCACCACGTACCGCGAGCAGAAGCGCGGCGGCAAGGGCGTGATGGGGATGGACATGAAGGAGGACGACTACATCGAGCACCTCTTCGTCGCCTCCACGCACGATTACCTGCTCTTCTTCACCTCGGTCGGCAAGGTCTACCGGCTCAAGGTGCACGAGCTCCCGCTCGGGTCGCGCCAGTCGAAGGGCCGCGCTGTCGTCAACCTGCTCCCCTTCCGGCAGGACGAGCAGATCCGCGCCGTCGTCCAGACACGCAACTTCGAGGAGTCGGAGTACCTCGTCTTCGCGACGCGGAAGGGAATGGTCAAGAAGACCAGGCTGGCCGAGTACAACACTCCGCTGAGGGCCGACGGGATCATCGCGATCAACCTCAAGGACGGCGACGAGCTCGTCGGCGTGCGGCACTCGAGCGGGGAGGACGACATCCTCATGGTCTCCCGCTCCGGACAGGCGATCCGCTTCGCCGAGAAGGACGCTCGTCCGATGGGGCGTGCGACCGCTGGCGTCCAGGGGATGCGCCTCCGCAAGGACGACGAGGTGATCTCGATCTCCGTCGCTCAGGACACCGACGACCTGCTCGTCGTCACCGAGCAGGGCTACGGCAAACGCACGCCCGTCCACGAGTACCCGCGCAAGGGCCGCGGCGGGCTCGGCGTCAAGACCGTGCAGCTGACCGATGTCAAGGGCAAGCTCGCGGGCGCCCGCATCGTCCGTGACGGCTACCAGCTGATGCTGATCTCGACCGGCGGTACGGTGATCCGCATGTCCGTGGACGAGATCAAGCGGCTCGGCCGTGCAACGCAGGGCGTGATCGTCGTCCGGCTCCGCGACGGCGAGATGGTCTCGAGTCTCGCGCCCGTTGCCGACTCGGACGACGTCGAGACTGTCCCGGCCGACGCGGCGAAGCCCGGCGCCGAATAGTCCAAACGCTAGCTCTCCGCGTCGGGGGGCGGCGGCTGGTTGCCGTCCTTCGGCGCGACGACGCGCTCCAGCAGCGGCTGGATCAGGTCGATCGGCGCCGGGAATACGATCGTCGAGGAGTTCGACGCCCCGATTTCCAGCAACGTCTGGAGGTAGCGGAGCTGGATCGCGATCGGCTCCTGCGCCATGACTGCGCCCGCGTCGCGGAGGCGCTCGGAGGCCTGGAACTCGCCCTCGGCACTGATCACCTTCGCGCGCCGCTCGCGCTCGGCCTCGGCCTGGCGGGCCATCGCGCGCTGCATGCCCGTGGGGATCTCGACGTCCTTCACCTCGACGATCGTCACCTTCACCCCCCAGGGGGCGGTCTGCTGGTCGATGATCTCCTGGAGGATCGCGTTGATCTTGTCGCGCTCCGAGAGGAGCTCGTCGAGCAGATGCTGCCCGAGGACCGACCGTAGCGTGGTCTGCGCGATCTGTGAGGTCGCGACCATGAAGTTCTCGACCTGGACGATCGCGTCCTTCGGGGCGACGATCCGGAAATAGGCGACCGCGTTCACGCGCGCGGGGACGTTGTCCTTCGTGATCACGTCCTGTGGCGGGATGTTCAGTGTGATCGTCCGAAGGTCGACCTTGACCATCCGGTCGACGATCGGAATCAGCAGGAACAGGCCGGGCCCCTTCGGCTCAGGGAGCAGTCGGCCGAGCCGGAAGATGATCCCGCGCTCGTACTCGCGGGCGACTTTGACCGCCGCGAACAGGAACAGGACGATCAGTACCAGGACGATGACGACGACGACGATGGCCGCGGTCATGTGGTCACCCTACACGGGCGCGGCGGCTTTCATCCGCCGGACGACGAGCTCGAGGCCGTCCAGGGCGACAACCTCGACGTCCTCGCCACGGGCGAGCCGCTCTCCGTCCGCCTCCCGCGCCTTCCAGAGCTCGCCGTTGACCGACACGAGCCCGTCCGTGCGGACCTCGCCGTGCGAGCCGACGATTGTCTGCGGGCCGACTGAGGGCGGCCGGCGCCGGATCTGGACGACCTTCGCGAGCGCGAGCGCGAAGAAGGCCGAGACCGTCAATGCCACCGCGAGCGAGACCCACACCGAGACCTGGTAGCCCGAGCCGGCCGGCTGGAACAGGAGCAGGGTGCCGAAGACAAAGCAGGCTGCGCCGGCGAGCGTGAGTGCCCCGTGGCTGAAGGCGATGAACAGCTCGGCGATCCAGAAGGCGAAGGCGGCTGCGATCAGGATCAGGCCGGCCCAGTTCACGGGCAGGACGTCCAGCCCGTAGAACGCGATCGCGAGACAGAGGATCCCGAAGGTCGCCGGGAAGATCAGACCCGGATGCCAGAGCTCGACGATCAGGCCGAGCACGCCGAGCGAGAGCATCAGCGAGATCAGGTTCGGGTCGATCAGGAAGTCGAGGATCTGGCGCCAGAGCCCCATCTTCACGGTGGTGATCTCCGCGCCCGCGGTGTGCATGACGATGCCCTTCGGGATCGTCTTGTACCCGTCGATCTGGTTCAGCAAGGCGGGGAGCGTGGGCGCGACCGTGTCGATGACGTTCTTCCGGAGCGCCGTTCGGGCGGGCAAATTCGACGCCTTCCGCACCGCCTGGCCGGCCCAGACCGCGTTCCGGTGGTGCGAGGCGGCGAGCGCGATCAGCGAGGCGGCCGCGTCGTTGACCACCTTGCGTCGGAGGTCGCTCTGGATGTTCTCGCCGCCGAGGCTGATCGGGGTCGACGAGCCGATGTTCGTCTGCGGTGCCATCGCGAGGACGTCTGCGGCCTGGCCGATCCAGACGCCCGCAGATGCCGCGCGTGCTCCGTCGGGGGAGACGTAGACGATCACCGGAACCTTCGAGGCGAGCTCGGCCTTGACGATCTTCCGCATCGACTCCGAGAGCCCGCCGGGCGTATCCATGAGAATCGCGACCGCGTCGTAGTGATCCTTGTTGGCC
>JBKOVQ010000096.1:0-2990 GCA_046723985.1 Actinomycetota bacterium
AGTCTAGCTGGGAGGGCCTGGCGGGACGTTGCTCGTCGCCGGGGTGCGATGGGCGAGTGCGACGCAAGGACGCAGGGAGTCTCGATAGTAACTAACTATCGGGGCGACTGAGGACGCCGCGGCGCGCCGCCCAGCGCGGCCTGGCGGCACAGACCACGTTCCGCCAAGCCCTCCTACGCGATGTCCAGCTTCGGGAACGTGCCGGGGGCGCGCCGGCGCCGACGGTCGCGGAGCTCTCGCATTCCCCCGACCGACCGACCCCGCCTGCGGTCCGGGCCCGAACGGCGGTCGACGATCACCGTCACGTTCGGGTTGTCCTCGTAGTACGCCGTCATACGCTCGAAGAGCTCGCCCTCGAGCTCACGCGGTATCACGCAGTAGATCATCGCCCGTGCCCCACGAATCTCATTGTATGAATGAGGCGGACGGATTCCAGTAGCGAGCTAGACCGGGTTCTCGATGTCCGGGAGGATCCCCGCTCCCGACTCGTAGCGGGCGTTCCAGTCGGCGAACTTCGCGTCGAGCTCGCCCGGCTCCAGGCCGCGCTCGGCCAACCGGACGGGCTGTGGCGAGCCCGGGCTGACGCGGTACTGGTACCACGAGATCTCCCAGGCGACCGTGATCACGACCTCGGCGTTCTGCCCGGGAAGCACGACGATGCTCGCGTGCGGCTCGCCGAGGCTGCGCGAGATCCCGTCGACAGTCCGGACGGCATCGCTCGCGTTGAAGAGGGCGGCGGCCTCGAGCTGGGTCTGTTCGGTCGGCGAGAGCCGGCGCAGGATCGGCTCGGCGACGATCTGGTCGGCGGCCGGGCGCCGGTTCGCGCCGAAGATCGCCGCCAGGCTGAGCGGGCGTCGCCGTCGGGTGTGCCGGACGGCCGGGCCGATCGGGCTGCCTTCGCGGACCCAGCCGTGGTCGAGGGCTGTCTCCTGGCAGAGCACGCAGACGTCGACATAGTCGTCGATCCCGTCCGGCGCGAACCGAAGCGCAAGCTCCCCGACGAGCAGCGTGCGCTCGCAGATCGCGCACTGCTTCGCCTCCATCGTGCGCATGGTCCTCACGGCGTGAGAACTATAGGAAAATCCAGGGGAATTCCCTAGACCTTCTCTTCGTCGTGGGCCTTCTTCGTCTCCTCGATGATCTTCTGGGTGATCTGTGCCGGCACCTCGTCGTAGCGGAGGAAGTGCATGTGGTAGTCGCCGCGGCCGCCGGTCAGTGACGTCAGCGCCTGCGAGTAGGTGAGGATCTCGGCCATCGGCACCTCGGCCTTGATCGTGGTCATCCCGCCGGCGGGCTCCATGCCCTGGAGGCGTCCCCGACGCGAGTTCAGGTCGCCGTTGACGGCGCCGACGGCGTCGTCCGGGACCGTCACCTCGAGCTCCATGATCGGCTCCAGCAGGACCGGGTTTGCCTTCTCGTAGGCGGCCTTGAACGCCATCGAGCCGGCGATCTTGAACGCCATCTCCGACGAGTCGACCGTGTGGTACGAGCCGTCGACGAGCCTGACGCGGACGCCCTGCACGGGGGCGCCGGCCAGCTCGCCGTGCTGCATCGCCTCCTGGATCCCCTTGTCGACGGCCGGCCGGAACCCCTGTGGGATCGCGCCGCCGACGATCTGGTCGACGAACTCGTAGCCGACGCCGTTCTCCAGCGGCTCGAGGACGATCGTCGCGTCGCCGTACTGACCGCGGCCGCCGGTCTGCTTCTTGTACTTGCCCTGCGCCCGGGCCTCCGCGCGGATCGTCTCGAGGTAGGGCACACGCGGCTGGTGGAGATCCACCTCGACACCGAAACGCCGCTTGAGCCGCTCGACGGCGACCTCTACGTGCATCTGCGAGAGGCCGGCGAGGAGCTGCTCGCCGGTCTGCTGGTCGCGACGCATGACGAGCGTCGGATCCTCCTCCGTCAGGCGCCGGAGGGCCTGGCCGAGCTTCTCCTCCTCGCCTTTCGCCTTCGGCGTGATCGCGAAGCTCATCACCGGCTCGGGGAAGTCGAAGCGAGGCAGCTCGACCTCGACCTCCTTGTCGAGCAGGAGGTCAGCGGTCATGACGTCCTTGAGCTTGGCCACCGCACCGATGTCGCCCTCGCCGAACGCGTCGGTCGGCGTGTGCTCCTTTCCCTGGAGGACGAGAAGTGAGCCCATTCGCTCCTTCGAGTGCTCGCGCGTGTTCGTCAGGGTCGTGTCGGACGTCACTGTCCCCTCGAGGACGCGGAAGACGTTGATCCGGCCGGCGAACGGATCGGCGATCGTCTTGAAGACGAACGCCGCCGTCGAGGCGCCTTCGATCTCGATCAGTGAGCCCTTCTTCGCCGGGCTGGGAACACCTTCGACGAGCAGGTCGAGCAGGGCGGTCGTGCCGAGGTTCTTCGTGGCGACCGCGGCCGCGACCGGGAAGACCTCTCCGCGCGTGACCGCGTCCTTGAGCGCCTTCGCCACCTCCTCGTCGGAGAGCTCCTGGCCGTCGAGGTAGCGCTCCATCAGGCCTTCGTCGGTCTCGACAACCGCGTCGAGAAGTTTTTCGCGGTACTCGGCGGCGAGATCCGCCATCTCGGCCGGAATCTCGGTGCGGCTGTCCTCGCGCTGGCCCTCGGGGCTCGTATACGCGCACATGTGGAGGACGTCGACGATCCCGGCCAGCTCGTGCTCGGCGCCGATCGGGATGTGGACGGCTACGCAGTTCTGCGACAGCTGCGAACGGACGCCCTCGAGCGCGCGGAAGAAGTCGGCCCGCTCGCGGTCGAGCATGTTCACGACAACGACGCGGGCGACGTGGCCGTCCTCGCCGCGATGCCAGGTGCGGGCGGTCCCCACCTCGACCCCCATCACGCCGCTGACCACGACCAACTCGCCTTCGACGACCCGCAGCGCGGCGATCGTGTCGCCCTGGAAGCCCGCATCGCCGGGCGCGTCGATCAGGTTGATCTTCCGGCCTTGCCACTCGCAGTGGCAGAGCGAGGCCGACAGCGACATCTGCCGCCGGTTCTCGTCC
>JBKOVQ010000020.1:0-6425 GCA_046723985.1 Actinomycetota bacterium
CTTCACGCCTGCGGCCGCGCGGGAGGTGCATGCGGCGGCCGAGGAGCACCTCGGCCCCGTCGGACGGCTGGTGGTCACGCACGGTGACCTCGACCACTACGGCGGCGCGCAGGTCTTCGCCGACGTGCCCATCGTCGCCACGGAACAGACGCAGGCCGCGGTCGAGAGCAAAGGGCCAGCACGTGTCGCGGAGATGCTGGAGGGGATGCCCGGATACCTCGCCGAACTCGAGGAGAAGGGCGCTCCGGAATGGGAGCGCCTGCAAGGCGAGCGGGTGTCGGCGCAGCTGCCGAGCATGACGATCACACCGCCGACGGAGCTGTTCTCGGACGAGCTCGACCTCGGCGGAGCGCTCGTGTTCGAGTGTGGCAGGGGCCACACCGAGAGCGACTCCGTCGTCTGGCTGCCGGAGCAGCGGGTGCTCTATTCCGCGGACCTGATCGGCGTCGACGGCCACCTGAACATGAGCCGCGGCGACCCCGAGAACTGGCTGACGATCCTCGACCGGCTCGTCGCCCTCGGGCCGAGGACGGTCGTCCCGGGACACGGCCCGCCGGCCGGGGCCGAGGCGGTGGCTGTTGCGCGCGACTACATCGAGACCTTGCTCGAGCTGGCCGCGAACCTGGGCAAACACGAGCTGCCGGAGAAGTTCGCAGGCTGGACGTTCCCCGAAGGTTTTCAGCAGAACATCGCGGCGCTGCGGGCGCGGTAGCGTTCCGCCATGGAGGGCTACGGACCCGAGACCTACGGCGACCGCATTGCCGAGGTCTACGACGAGTGGTACGGCGGGGCGGGCTTCCTGGACACCGAGGCGAGCCTGGACGTCCTTGCGGAGCTCGCCGGCGAAGGCCCAGCGCTAGAGCTGGCGATCGGCACCGGCCGTGTCGCCCTCCCGCTTGCCGAGCGGGGGATCGAGGTGCACGGCGTCGACGCGTCCGAGCGAATGGTCGCCAAGCTGCGCGAGAAGCCGGGCGGCGACCGGATCCCGGTGACGATGGGTGACTTCGCAGACGTCTCGGTCGACGGCGAGTATTCGCTGGTCTACCTCGTCTTCAACACCTTCTTCGCGCTGCCGTCCCAGGACGAGCAGGTGCGCTGCTTCCAGAACGTCGCCGCGCACCTCGCCGCCGACGGCGTGTTCGCGATGGACGCGTTCGTGCCCGATCCGGCGCGGTTCGGCGGCGGTCGCGTCTCCGTGTCCGAGATCGGGGACGACCTCGTCCGGCTGGACATGATCAAGCTGGATCCGGTCACGCAGATCAGCACCTCGCAGCACGTCGTGCTGACGCCCGAAGGCGCACGCTTCTATCCCGTCAACATCAGGTGGGCCTATCCGCCCGAGCTCGACCTGATGGCCCGGCTCGCCGGCCTCCGCCTCCACCAACGCTGGGGGAGCTGGAAGCGCGAGCCGTTCACGGCAGACAGCACAAAACACGTCTCGGTGTACGGCCGGTGAACGAGCCGATCCGCGTCGCCTGCGTGCAGGCCGAGCCGGTCATCCTCGACCGCGCTGCGACGCTGGACAAGCTGGCCGCGCTCACCGCCGAGACGAAGGCAAACGGCGCGAGGCTCGTCGTCTTCCCGGAGACGTTCGTCGCCGTCTACCCGAGCTCCGCCTGGGCGAAGTACCTCGCCGGCTGGGCCGATCCGCGCGCGAAAGGAGCGTTCGCGATGCTGGCCCGGGAGGCGGTCGAGGTCCCGGGCCCGGCCGCCGACCGGCTCGGCGAGATCGCTCGCGAGCACGAGGTCTGGCTGGTCACCGGTGTCAACGAACGCGACCCGGCCAATCCGGGCACGCTCTACAACGCGCTTCTCTACCACTCCCCGGACGGCGAGCTGGCCGTCCACCACCGCAAGCTCGTGCCGACCAACCACGAGCGCCTGATCTGGGGTCAGGGCGACGGCGAGGGACTTCGTGCGCTCCAGACGTCGATCGGCCGCATCGGCGGCCTGATCTGCTGGGAGAACTACATGCCGCTCGCGCGCTTCTCGCTCTACGAGTCCGGCATCGAGATCTACCTGGCCTCGACCGCCGACGACGGCGACGCGTGGCAGGCGACGCTGGTGCACATCGCGCGCGAGTCGCGGGCGTTCGTCGTCGCACCGGCGCACTTTCAGCGCGCCGCCTCGTACCCCAACGACTTCCCCCTTCGTGACGAGCTCGCCGAGCTGGACGTGCTCGGCCGTGGCGGCTCGGCGATCCTCGCCCCGGACGGCTCGTACCTGGCCGGACCGCTGTACGGCGAGGAGGGGATCCTGTACGCCGACCTGGAGCCGCAGCGGCTCGACGAGGAGCGCCAGCGCTTCGACCCGGCGGGTCACTACCATCGGCCCGACGTGCTCGAGCTGACGGTGACGCCGCGGAATCGCCTCCGCTAGGGGCGGGGCCCGCTACCAGCGGTCCCAGTGAACGAATGTGTCGAGCGGCGCCCGCACCGCGGGCTTGAACGCGGTGCCGATCGTGTGGGCGACCGGGATCAGCGCCGCCTGCATCACCGAGTCGAACGGGATCCCGAGCAGCTGCGCCGCCTCCTGCTCGTGGACGAGATGGAAGGTGGTCCAGACGGTGCCGAGGCCGCGGGAACGTGCGGCGAGCATGAAGCTCCAGGCCGCGGGCATGATCGACCCCCACCTCGACGCCTGCGCAAAGACGCTCTTCCCGTCGGTCCGTCCCTCGATGCAGGGAATCACGTGCACCGGCACTTCCTGGAGGTGGTCGCGGAGGTGGAAAACCCCTCCGAGAACCCGGCCCATCATTCCCGGAACCGCCTCGGGGTCGCCGACGCCGGCGAGGTACTTCCTGGCTCCCTCCCGCCAGAGGTCGGCAAGACCCGCACGCAGGTCCGGATCGGTGACGACCACGAAGTGCCAGTCCTGCCGGTAGCTCCCGGTCGGCGCCTGCTGAGCGAGCCTGAGGCACTCGTCGAGCAGTCCAGGCTCGACCGGCCTCGAGAGGTCGAGGCGCTTCCGCACCGCCCGCGTGGTCGAGAGCAGCTCGTCCGGGGTCAGCTCGAGCACAGGCGGGATTGTCTCATCCCGACCGGTGCTTGAGCTCCGACTCGCGGCGCTGCGCCTCGGCGAGCGTCATTTCGCCGGAGCAGACCTTGTCGTTCAGCTCGTTCTCGACCCGGTCGACCTCGTCCGCATGCGGCCGCAGCTCGGGCCAGAGGTTGCGCGGGTCGGTCGGGTGACCGCCGAGCTCGAGGCTGATCAGATGGTCCTCCTGATAGTCGGACGGGTCGCCGCCAACGCCGTATGCGCGCATCTGCCTGAGCTTCAGCTCCGCGGTGTAGCTCGTCGGCGGCCGGATCGTGCGCGTCCAGCCGCTCTTGCAGATCGTCAGGCCGATCGTCTCCTGACGCACCTGGGGATTGACGACGCCCGGGGTGAGCGTCGGGCTGGCGACGAGGACGGGACGGGCAGGCGCCGAGGCCCGCCAGACGAGGACCAGCCCGGCGACCACGCCGACCAGTGCCAGCGGAACCGCGAGCCGGTCCATCGCCCCAGAATGGCCGCGCCGAGACGCCGCCGCCCCGAATGTGGACGGATCGCTACGGACTCGGCACAGCCCGGCGCGCTGCCCGCCGGTTTACGAACACGCTGTCGAGCGCGGTGCGGAGCCCGACCGACAACGCACCCATCAGTACCGCGCCGTCGCCGAGGCTCGACACCTCGACGCGAGGCGGGTACGGGAGCCATTCACGCAGCAGCGCGCGGACGGGCTCGAGCAGCAGATCGCCATTCGAGCCGATGCCGCCGCCGAGGACGACGAGGCCCACGTCGGTCACGCCGGCGATCGGCGCGACGTGCATCGCGATTCGCCGTGCGCTCTCCGAGACCAGGGCCTGGGCGAGTTCGTCGCCGTCCCGCGCCGCGGCGAACAGCTTCCGGGCGTCGTACGGCGCCGCGAGCGCGGTCGCCAGTCGGCCCTCGGCGGCGAGCTCCTCCGCGAGCGCGACCACCGCGCCGGCGCACGGGTCGAGCTCGACACCCAAGTTCCCGAGCGCGTAGTCGAGCTCTCCGGCGGCGCCGTTGTGCCCGCGGTGCAGCTCGCCGCGGAGCACGAGCCCGGCGCCGAGTCCGGTCCCGACCGAGATGAAGACGAAGTCGTCGACCCCGCGCGCGACCCCCGACCATTGCTCGCCGAGCGCGGCGAGGTTGATGTCGTTCTCGAGCGTGACCGGCAGGCCCAAGCGGCTCGCCAGTTCCCCGCCGAGATCGAGCTCCTCGAGGCCGGGGACGTTCGTCGCCAACTCGATCCGCCCGCCGTCCGCAACCACGCCGGGCACGCCGACGACGATGCCGTCGACCGGGTCGTCCGGGAGGCCGGCCGCGTCGACGAGCGAAGCACGCAGCGAGCCGATCGCCTCGAGCGCCCGCTCGGCGCCGGGGCTCGGGAGCTCGACGTCCTGCCGCGCGCGGATCGTCCCGCCGAGGTCGCAGACCGCGCCGCGCAGGAACCGTGCTCCCAGGTCGAACCCGAGGATCAGTGCCGCCTCCTGCACCGGCTCGAAGAAGACGGCGCCGTAGCTCGGCCCGCCGGGTTCCTCGGTCGCCTCGCGTACGATCCCGGCATCGAGCAGCGACTGGAGTGCGAGCGAGACCGTCGGCTTCGAGATCCCGGCACGACGCGAGATCTCTGCGCGCGAGATCGGGGCGCCGGCCCTGATCGTGTCGAGCACGGTGCGCTCGTTCAGGTCCTTGAGCAACGGGGGGATCGCCGGCTTGCGCTGCATCTGATCAAGAACATTAACTCAGAGTGCGTGAAAAAACACCACACTTGACGCGAACGCGCCGACGTGTCATCAATCGTCGTTCGGAAACTTAACTAACGACTCCACACAGCGACGAACAGAGGAGGAGCGGATGAAACGGGTGGCCACGGGCATCGTCCTGCTCGCGTTGATCGCCGCGGGCGCCGTCGCCGTCTCGGTCGGAGCGGCGTCGCGCACTCCGTCAGGCGTGACGAACAAGCAGGCGACGACAATCACCATCTGGGTCGGCTGGAGCGCCGGCCACGAGCTCACGGAGTTCAAGAAGGTGGTGTCGGAGTACGACCAGAAACACCCGGACGTGAACGTGAAGGTGGTGGGCGGGATCAACGACGACAAGATCTTCGCCGCCCTCCGCTCGGGCAACGTCCCGGACATCGTCAGCTCGTTCATGTCGTCGAACGTCGGCATCTTCTGCCCGTCCGGCGGGTGGATCGACCTCGGGCCGCTGCTCAAGCGCGACCATATCGACGTCAACCAGTTCCCGGCGACGTCGCGCTACTACACGCAGTACAAGGGCACACGCTGCGCCCTGCCGCTGCTGGCGGACTCGACCGGGCTCTACTACAACACGGCGCTCTTCAAGAAGGCCGGGCTGAAGGGCCCGCCGAAGACGCTGTCGCAGCTCGCGGCCTACGCCAAGAAGCTGACGCAGAAGAACTCGGACGGCTCGCTCAGGGTCGTCGGCTACGACCCGAACATGAACTTCTACCTCGGCGGCTACGGCAACGGCGCCTCCGGGTACCAGCCGCTGATCGGGGCGCACTACTTCGACAAGAACGGCAAGTCGAGCTTGGCCACCGATCCGGCGTGGGCGAAGTTCCTACGCTGGCAGAAGAACCTGGTCGACTTCTTCGGGTACGACAACCTGGTCCGGTGGCAGGCCGGCGCGGGTGACGAGTTCGCCCCGTCCCATCCCTTCGAGACCGGCAAGCTCGCGATGATGCTGGACGGTGAATGGCGCGTGGCGTTCATCAAGAACGAGCACCCCGAGCTCAAGTACGCGACGGCGCCGATGCCGGTCGCGGACGGCCACCCCGAGCTCTACGGCGCCGGGGCCGTGAACGGGACGATCATCGGCATCCCGAAGGGTGGCAAGCACCGCGACCAGGCGTGGGACCTCGTCAAGTACCTGACCACGAACGACCACGCCCTCGCGAAGTTCTCGAACGGGATCAGGAACGTGCCGTCGACGGTGAGCTCGTCGAAGTCCAAGGAGCTGATCCCGGACAAGAACTTCGCGGCGTTCCTGAAGATCTTCACGAACCCCCACTCGCAGACGACGCCGATCACGCCGATCGGCCTCGACCACCTGACGACGTTCACGAACTTCATCGTCAAGTGGCAGGCTGGCAAGGTGAAGGACAAGAATCTGGTCAGCGGCCTTCACGAGGTCGACAAGCAGATCGACGCGAAGCTCAAGCAGGCGAACAAGGGCGGCGGAGGCAGTAACCCCGTTCCATGACGTCTGTACCGGCAGCTGAGGCCGGGGCTTCGGCCCCGGCCCTGCCGGTGCCCGATCACCGGCGAGAGAAGCGGAACGCCGCCTGGCGTCGCAGGCGACTCGTGCTCCTGCTGATGAGCCCCTGGATCGTCGGCTTCACCGTCTTCCTGCTCTACCCGCTGGGCATGAACGTCTACCTGTCGCTCAAC
>JBKOVQ010000230.1:0-5559 GCA_046723985.1 Actinomycetota bacterium
TCGAACGGCGGTAAGGTCACACTGCCACCGGCTCGGTCGCGTTCTCGTCGCCGAAGAAGAGTAGGCGGCCGTTCTTGTTGAGCACGCGGTCGACGGCTTCCGGAGCCAGCCCGCTCACCCGCACCTTGGTGATCTCGACGACCGGGTGGTGGAAGGGCACGTCGGTGCCGAACAGGACGCGTGTCTCGCCGACGCGCTCGTACGCCTCGCGGATCTTGGTGTGCATCGGCATCCCGGAGGTCTCGAGGTACACGTTCGGGTTGCGCAGCGCGACCTCGATCGAGCCGTTGATGTAGACGACGTTTCCGTGGCCCATGTGGCCGATGATGATCTTCGCCGCCGGGAAGCTAGCTTCAGCCCGAGGAACTTCGGGTGGTCGAGAAGCTCGGTGACCTCTGCCAGATTCTCAGGCACCCGGGGGTTCCCCCGGGCGAGCGCGTACAGTCCCGGGGATCGACTCGACCACCTCGCGCACGTAGCCGTTGTCGGGATAGAAACACCACGCCGTTCGAGATCTCGTTTTCGCGCATCAGCTCGTCGATGCCGTCGCGGTCGAGCGAGACGCCGAACATCGATTCGAACGAGCCAACGTGCATGTGCGAGTCGAAGATCATGCGAGCGCCGGCTTCGCCTGCGACAGCCCGGCGAGCGCGGCCTCGATGCCGGCGCCGATCTCGACGTGGACCCCGAGGTCGGCGAGCGTCTGGCCGAGCGCGGCCAGGCCGACGACCGGGTGCAGTCCGCGGGCCGACGTGCCCATGTGGCCGATTCGGACGAGATTGCCGGCACCCTGCCCGCCGGAGATCATCACGCCGTAGCGCTCGCGGCAGTGCGCCCGGACCTGCACGTCGGTGAGGCCCTCCGGCACCGCGATCGCCGTCACGCACGCTGCGGCGATCTCGTCGCTTCGCGGCCAGAGCTCGAGGCCCATCGTGCGGACGCCCGCCCTGCAGGCCATCGCCGAGCGCTCGTGCCGCTCGAGCGACGCCTCGATCCCTTCCTCGAGCAGCTCGTCGACCGACGCCTCGACGCCGTACAGCTCCGAGACGGAGGGCGTGAACGGGAACTTGTCGCCGTCGATCCACTGCTCCTTCCAGTCGAGCATCGACAGGAACGAGGCGCGTGGTGCGGCCGGGTTTGCGCGGATGCGGTTCCAGGCGCCCTCGCTCACGGTCATCAGCGACATCCCGGGCGGCCCGCCGAGGCACTTCTGAGCACCGGCGACGCAGACGTCGAGCTGCCACGCGTCGGTCTCGAACGGGATCCCCCCGAGCGACGACACGCAGTCGACCAGCGTCAGCGCTCCGCGGGCGCGGGCGATCGGACCGATCGCCGACACGTCGCAGAGCGTCCCCGAGGGAGGTTCCGAGTGGACGACCGTGACGAGCTCGATCCCCGCGTGCTCGTCGAGGTAGCGCTCGACGTCGGCCGGGTCGACGGCGTCGTTGTACGGAACCTCGAGCTCGTGGAGCTCCGCGCCGAAGCCCTTCAGCCAGTAGCCCATTCCCTTGCCGAAGATCCCCTGGACGAGGTTGAGCACCTTCGTCCCCGGCTGCACCAGCCCCCGCGCCGCCGCTTCGAGACCCAGCACGGCCTCGCCCTGCATCAGGAGGACGTCGTTCTCGGTCTGGAAGACCCGGGCGAGCTTGCGCTCGGTTGCCCGGAAGCGCTCGAGGAATGCCGGGTCGTAGTGGTAGACGATCGGCGAGCCGAGCGCGGCGAGCACGCGCGGCGAGGCGGTCACCGGGCCGGCGGACAGGGTGAAATCAGGGTCGCGCATGGGTCTCCTTTCAGCGGGCGCCGCGGACGTACGGCAGCGCAAGAGCGGGGGGGAGGTACGAGCGGCGGGCGAACAGGATCAGCGCGACGATGATCGTCGCGAACGGGAGCATGTGGACGACGTCCGTGGAGAGGTCGATCCCCGCGAGCTGGAGCGAGTCCGAGAGTGAAAGGGCGATTCCGAAGAGGAAGGAGCCGAGCAGAACCCAGAGCGGGCGGCCTCGGCCGAGCATGGCGATGACAATGGCAATGAACCCCTGTCCCTGGGTGATGAAGGGGGTGAAGATCCCGGCCGCGACGATGGAGAGGTACGCGCCGCCGAGCCCTGCGAGCGCACCCGTGGAGAGGACGGCCCAGCTGCGGGTGGCGACGACGCTGACGCCGGCCGCGTCGAGCGCTTCGGGTTTTTCGCCCGCGGCGCGGAGGTTCAGGCCGACGTTCGTCCGCCGGAACATCCAGGCAAGTGCGCCAACGAAGGCGAAGGCGAGGTACACGAGAGGCGGTTGCTCGAAGAGGCTCGTGCCCAGCACCGGCAGCCGGTGCAGGAGCGGGATCGAGACGGTCGGGGTCGCGCCGAGGCGCGGATAGGTGGAGCCGAACTGTGCCTGCTGGAGGACGCTCGTGATCCCCTCGGCGCCGAGGGTGATCGCGATCCCGACCACGATCTGGTCGAGGCCGAGCCAGACGCAGAGCACGATCATCAAGACCGAGCCGATCATCCCAGCGCCGATCCCGCTGAGGAAGCCGACCCAGACCGATCCGGTGTCGTGCGCGCCGACGAAGCCGAGGTACGCGCCGAGCAGCATCATCCCCTCGAGGCCGATGTTCAGCACGCCGGCCCGCTCGGAGATTGTTTCGCCGAGGGCGGTGAACATCAGCGGCAGGCCGGCGAGAAGGCCTCCGGCGACGACGCTCGTCCAGAAGACATCGGTCCAGATCTGGCTCGCGAGAATCACGTCCGCCACTTCCGAAAGAGCGGTACACGCAGTGCCTCGCGCAGGCCGGGCGGGAGGTAGCTGTCGCCCAGGTCGCGCCGGCGCCCGAGGTATTCGATCACCGTCATGAAGAGCAGGATCAGCCCGACGAGGACGAGCAGGAAGTCGGTCGAGAGGTTCGCGTTCGTGGCGGCAAGGTCGCCGCCGACGGACAGCACCGAGAAGAAGGCGATGAAGGGGACGACGGCGAGCGGGTTCAGCCGTGCGAGGAAGATGAACGGGATCACGGTGTCCCCGTAGGCGGGGTTCTGGTTGCCGCGGATGTATCCCCACAGCCCCAGGAAGTCGACGGCGGCGGCGAGGCCGATGAGGAAGCCCGAGGCCAGGAAGCTGGTAACGATCAGCCTGGACAGGTTGACACCGAAGTGCTTCGCCGCACGTGGGTTCGCCCCCATGATCTGCAGCCGGAGCCCCCACGCGGTCCGCGTCAGGAGGAAGTACACGACGAAGATCGCTCCGAACGCGACCAGCAGGCCGATGTGGATCCGGGTGCCCGGGATCGCCGGCAGCATCTTGTTGAAGTCGAGGACCCTGGTCTGCGGGATCGTCACCGCAGGATCCTGGAACGGGCCCTTGATCAGTAGGCTGGCGAGGTCGACACCGATGAAGGACATCATCAGCGTCGTGATGATCTCGTTCGTGCCGTAACGCGCCTTCAGCACCGCGGGGACGATCGTCCAGGCGGCACCGGTCGCTCCGGCCATCAGGAAGAGGATCAGCATCGCGAACCACAACGGCAGATGGGCGGTGAGCGACGGCCCGTAACCAGTGACCACCGCCGCGGCGAGCAGGAACTGGCCGTTGTACCCCAGGTTCCAGATGTTCGCCCTGAAGACGACGGTCAGGCCGGCGCCGATCAGGAGGAGAGGCGCCATTCTGATCGCACTGTCCTGCCAGGCTTCCCAGCCGCCGCCGCTGACCCCGCCCTGCCAGACGTCGCCGTAGAAGGTGATCGGGTTCCGGCCGAGGGCGAGCAGGAGGATCGCGCCGGCGCCGAGCGCGAGGACGACCGGGAAGAGCGAGCGCACCCCGATGTCGAGCGCACGCTCGCCGCGACGCGAGCGCTGCGGCTGCCCGGTCGTCGCCAGCGGCAAGTCCCTCGAGGCGGTCTGGGTCGTCACGCAGCCTCGGCTCCCGCGCTTCCGACCATCAGCCGGCCGACCTCCTCCGTGACGCCGGGGCCGTTCGGAACCACGCCGACGAGACGGCCGCGCGACAGCACGGCGATTCGGTCGGCGATGTCGAGCAGTTCGTCGAGGTCGGTCGAGATCACGAGCACAGCCCCGCCCCGCTCGGCCAGGCCGCGGATCAGGTCGCGAACGGTCGCGGTCGTCTTCACGTCGAGTCCGGAGGTCGGTTTGCTGAAGATGACCACCTTCGGATCGAAGCTCAGCTCACGCGCCAGCAGGATCTTCTGAACGTTCCCGCCCGAGAGCGTGCCCGCGCGGGTTCCCACGCCGGTCGTCCGCACGTCGAATTCCCGCACGAGCTCGCCCGCGCGCTGATCGATCGCCGCGCGCTGGATCCGTCCGTGCCTCCAGAACGGCTGCTCACCGATCCGCTTCAGGAACAGGTTGATCCCGACCGGGAGTGAGCCCACGATCCCCTCGCCAAGGCGGTCGTCGGTGACGTAGCGCAAGCCGAGCTTCTGACGGGCCGAGACCGGCATCCCGGTGACCGGGCCACCGAACAGCACGACCTCGCCGTGCGAGGCGCCACGCTGCCCGGCGATCACCTCGGCCAGCGGACGCTGGCCGTTCCCGTCGACGCCCGCGACCCCGAGAATCTCCCCCTGCCGGAGCTCGAGCGAGACGTCGTCGACGCCGAGCTCGGCCCCTTCGCCCGGAGTGCTCACGTTCCGCAGCTCGAGAACGACCTCTCCTTTCACAGCAATCTGACTGGCCGCCTCGGCTTCGGACAGGTCGTCGCGGAGCTCGGCGACGTCGGCCACCGCCCGCGCCTCCTCTCCGAACATGATCCGGACGATCTCGGCGCGCAGCTCCTCGTGATCCTTCTCGCGAAGCGCCCGACGGTCGATCGTCCCCGCGAGCCTCCCCTGGCGGAGGATCGAGATGTAGTCGCCGAGCGAGAGGGCCTCGTGGAGCTTGTGCGTGATGAAGATCACCGCCTGGCCCTGCTCCTTCAGCCGCGCAAGCACCTTCGTCAGCTCTGCGACGCCCTGCGGCGTGAGCATCGAGGTCGGCTCGTCGAGGATGAGCACCTTCGAGCCGCGCCACAGCGCCTTGACGATCTCCACCTGCTGCTGGTGACCAAGGGCGAGGTCGACTGCGTGCGCATCCGGGTCGACCTCGACCCCGAGCAGCCCGGCGAGCTCGGCCAGGCGCTTCCGTGCGCCTTCCTCGTCCAGACGCAGCCTCCGGTTATCACCCAGCATCAGGTTCTCGAGGACGGTCAGTGCCGGGATCAGTGCCGAGTGCTGGGGGACCGTGCCGATGCCCAACTCGAGCGCGGTGCGGGGCGACGAGATCACGGTCTCGATCCCCTCGATCCGGATCGTGCCCGAGTCCGGGCGATGTAGGCCCGAGAGGATGCCGATCAGGGTGGACTTGCCGGCGCCGTTCTCGCCGAGCAGGCAGTGCACTTCACCCCGGCGGAGGGTCAGGTCGATGCGGTCGTTCGCGAGCACACCCGGGAACGACTTTGTGATCCCCTCGAGCTCGACGATCGGCGTGTCGGTCGGTTCGCTCACCCTGGTCGGCTCAGTGTGCTTCAGGAGCATGCCGCCCGTGGTGCGGAACACCACGGGCGGCACGAGTTGCAGGAC
>JBKOVQ010000128.1:0-14760 GCA_046723985.1 Actinomycetota bacterium
GCGTCCGATGCGACGGTGGCGCCGTCGTAGCCGGATGCATTCGAGACGTCCATGGCGGTCAGCTCGCAGATCGCCGTCTGGTACTCGAAGATCGCCTGGAGCACGCCTTGGCTCATCTCGGGCTGGTAAGGCGTGTACGCGGTCAGGAACTCGCCGCGAGAGATGATCGTGTTCACGACCGCCGGGACGTAGTGGTCGTAGATGCCCGCGCCGAGGAAGGAGAGCTCGGCCCCGGTGTGCGTGTTCCGAGACGCGAGCTCTTCCAGGTGCGCGACCAGCTCGAGCTCCGACAGCGGCGGCTCGAGGTCGAGACGGCCCTGGAAACGGACGCCGGCCGGTATGTCGGCGAAGAGGTCCTCGACGGACGAGACGCCGATCGCCGCGAGCATCTCCTCGCAATCGGCCTCGGTCAGCGAGAGATGGCTCATGTCCGGATCACAGTGAGGCGAGGTGCCTCGTGTAGGCGGCAGCGTCCATCAGGGCGTCCGCCTCGGGGGGGTCGGCGACCCGGATGCGGACCAGCCATCCCTCCCCGTACGGATCCTCGTTCACCGTCTCCGGCGCGTCAACCACCTTCTCGTTCACCTCGAGCACTTCGCCGGAGAGCGGCGCGATCAGGTCCGAAACCGCTTTCACGGACTCGACCTCGCCGTAGGCGCCGTCCTTGGAGAGGGTGGCGCCCACGTCCGGCGGCTCGTAATGGACGAGCTCGCCGAGCGCGTCCTGCCCGTACCAGGTGATACCCAGGGTCGCCGTGTCGCCCTCGATCCGAGCCCAGTCGTGCTCGCGGTGGTACCTGAGATCCTCCGGGTAGCTCTCCTCCGCCAACGTCGTCACTCCTCTCGTCGGTAGATGGGCTTTTCGACCGTGCGCGCCCGGCGATGGCGTCCGCGGACGTCGATCGTCAACTCGGTGCCCGGCTGAGCCAGTCCGGCCGGGACGTATCCCATGCCGATTCCCCGGTCGAGCATCGGCGAATGCGTGCCCGACGTCACCTCCCCACCCTCGAGAATCGCCATCCCCCGACGCGGCACCGCACGCTCCTCCATCACGAACGCGGCCAGCCTTCGCTCGGGGCCCGCCTCTTTGATCCGCCGCAGCTCAGCGGCACCGGTGAAGTCCTTCTCGAGGGCGCACACCCAGCCGAGGCCGGCCGAGATCGCATCGGTCTCCGGCCCGATGTCGTTGCCGTGGAGGGGATAGCAGACTTCGAGCCGCAGGCTGTCCCGAGCGCCCAAGCCGCACGGCGTCACGCCGCGGTCGAGGATCGCGTCCCAGAGCTCGGCGGCATCCTCGGCCATGACCATCAGCTCGACGCCCTCCTCGCCCGTGTAACCGGTCCGGTTGACCATGCACGTGATGCCCGCGACCTCGCCCTCCCCGAACGTGAAGGGCGGGGCGAGCGGAAGCTCGAGCCGCGCGAGCGCACGCGGTCCCTGGACCGCGATCAGGCCGTACTCGTCGGACGCATCGCGGACGTCGGAGCCGGGCACCTCGCGCTCCTTCAACCAGCTGAAGTCGTCCTCGCGGTTCGAAGCGTTCACGATCAGCAGATATCGGAACGGATCGAGCTCGTAGACGATCAGGTCGTCGACGATGCCGCCGCCCTCGGTCGTCAGCAGTGTGTACTGCGCGCCGCCGGGTCCGATCCGGTCGAGATCGTTCGAGAGCAACGATTGGAGGAGCCCGCGTGCGCGCGGCCCTTCGACCTCGAGCTCGCCCATGTGCGAGACGTCGAAGGCGCCGGCGTCCTCACGCACCGCGCGGTGTTCCGGGATGACCCCGGCGTACTGCACCGGCATCTCCCAGCCCGCGAAGGGCACCATCCGCGCCCCGAGGGCGACATGGCGATCGTGTAGCGGCGTGCGGCGAAGGGTCTCCTGCACCGGGGCGGATGCTACTCACCCCGAGCGGCTACCTCACCGCGACCTGATGGCGCACCGCCTCGCGAACGCCGGATCGACCTCGCCCCGGTTCCGCGATCCGTCGCCTAGCCGTCACGCAGGAACGACGGCACGTCGAGCACCTGCGACGGCATGTCGAAGCCCTGCTCCGGTTCGCGGGCTACCGGAGCCTCCTGCACGGGCGCGCGCTGGCGCTCCGACCGCCGGCCGCGCCGGCGCTCCTGGCCAAAGCCGGTGGCGATCACCGTGACGCGTACCTCTTCGCCCATCGAGGAGTCGATCACGGCGCCGAAGATGACATTCGCGTTGGCGTCGGCGGCAGCGGTGACGACCTCGGCGGCCTCGTTCACCTCGAACAGGCCGACGTCCGGGGCTGCAGTGACGTTGAGCAGGATCCCGGTCGCTCCCTCGATCGACGACTCCAGCAGCGGCGACGACACGGCGATTCGCGCCGCCTCGGCCGCGCGGTTCTCGCCGGCGGCGCTGCCGATTCCCATCAGCGCCGAGCCCGCCTCGCGCATGATCGTGCGCACGTCGGCGAAGTCGAGGTTCACCAACCCGGGCACCGTGATCAGGTCAGTGATCCCCTGGACGCCCTGCCGGAGCACGTCGTCGGCGAGCCGGAACGATTCCAGGACGGACGTGTTCTTCTCGATCACCTGGAGCAGTCGGTCGTTCTCGATCACGATCAGCGTGTCGACGTACTCGCGCAAGTCGATGATGCCGACCTCGGCTCGCTCCGAGCGCACGCGGCCTTCGAACGCGAACGGTTTCGTCACGACACCCACGGTGAGGGCCCCGAGCTCCTGCCCGAGCGCCGCCACGGTCGGTGCCGCACCGGTTCCCGTACCCCCGCCTTCGCCGGCGGTCACGAAGATCATGTCCGCGCCCTTCATCGCGTCCTTGAGCTCGTCGCGCGACTCGTGGGCGGCCGCACGGCCGACCTCGGGATCCGCCCCCGCGCCGAGACCCCGGGTGACGTGCGAGCCGATGTGGATCTTCACGTCGGCGTCGCTCATCAGCAACGCCTGCGCGTCCGTGTTCACGGCGATGAACTCGACGCCAGTCAGCCCGGCTTCGACCATCCGGTTGACCGCGTTCGTTCCGCCGCCGCCGACCCCGATCACCTTCAGGACGGCGAGGTAGCTCCCGCTCTGGTCTCTCGTGCTCATGATCGCGTCCCGTCTCTCGCTCTCAATGTCAACTTCAGGATTGGGGTGGTAATCCCGGTTCCGTCCCTGCAGGGTAGGGGCTCGCTCCCGGCTTGTCAATGCGATTTGCAGGCGAAAACACTCAACCTCAACCTTCGGCTTGAGGGTTATATCCGGCGACCGGTCGCTCGGGAACGCTGACGTCGACGTACGCGGCGCCGTGCGTCATCGGCAGGATCTGCCTCGCGATCGCGAGCTTCAGGCGGAGGTCGCCGGTGTCCCCCAGCCGCAGCTTGGTGCCCGAGGTCAGCACCAGCGTCAACTCCCCCTCCCCGGTCAAGACCTGGCGCACCTGGGCGAAGAGGCGGAGCGACCTGAGCGGCGCCACCGCGGCGACCCCCATCGCTCCGGCGCTGTCCAGCGTCGCGTTCACCGAGACGTCGGCCGACGCCGGCAGCCAGATCTTGGGCAGACGCGGGTACGGGCGCTCCAGATGCCCCAGCACCCGCGCCGTCGACGAGACGAGCCAGGCATCACTCCCACGCCGAAGGACCGCAACCGGGCGCTCGAGCCGGACGCGCACCCTGAGCGTGTGCGGGAAGTCGCGGTCGAAGTGTGCTTCGGCAACCTCAGGCACCGATGCGAGCCGCCGCTCGGCGCCGCGCCGATCGAAGCGGACGAGGCTCTCGCCGAGATACGGGCGCAATGCCGCCTTGATCCTGCCGGCGGTCGTCCGAGGTGCTCCGTCGACGTCGATCCGGTCCAGGGAGAATACCCCGGTCTCCCGCGCGCCAACGTAGGCGCCGATGCCCGCGCCGACGAGCACGAGCGCGACGAGCGCGACGAACAGCGGTCGCGGCGCCGTCCTCGGCGGAGTCGTACTGGGGCGTCGCGTGGCCATGGCAGCTTGGGGTTCGCCACCGAGGTCCCGGGTCCTTGGCCGCCTTCTAGTTCGGAAGCGCGCCGGCCTCCGGAAGCTCGATCTCCCCCAGGAGCTCCACTTCGCGCTCGAGTACCACGCCGAAGTGGTCGAGCGCGCGCCGACGCGCCTCGGCCATCAGCGCGAGCGCGTCGCGAGCCGTGGCACCACCCGCGTTCTCGATGAAGTTCGCATGCCGCGTCGAGAACAGGGCGCCCCCGATCCGGTGCCCTTTGAGGCCGCACTGCTCGATCATCCGCCCGGCGCCGAGCTCGTGGTTCGGGTTCTTGAAGACGCTCCCGAACGTGCGCTTGTTCGTCGGCTGCGTGTCCTTGCGCTGTACCTGCAGGGCGGCGATCGTCGCCTTGATCTCCGCTGTCGGCCGAGGCGTCAGCCAGAACTCGACCTTCGCGACGACCTGTCCCGGAACGAGGGCGGAGTGGCGGTACGAGAGCTCGAGCTCGGTAGCAGAGAGCCACCGGAAGCCGTCGGCGTCGACGACGAGCGCACGGTCGAGGATCGCCCGCCAGTCGCTGCCGTAGGCTCCGGCGTTCATCCGAACCCCGCCGCCCGCCGTCCCCGGGATCGCGCAGGCGAACTCGAACCCGCCGAGGCCGACCGCCCGTGCCCGGTGGAGGCAGACGGCGTTCGCCGCCCCGCCTCCTGCGACGAGACGATCGCCCTGGACGTCGACCGCCGCGAGGTCGCCCTCCAGCCGGATCACGAGTGCATCGACCCCTGCGTCGGCGGCAAGGACGTTTGACCCGAGCCCGATCGGCCGGGCCTCGAGCCCCTCCTGCGCAGCCCAGGCGAGGACATCCTTCAGCTCCTCAGATGTTCGAGGCCGTGCGAGCGCGCGGGCGGGGCCGCCGATCCCCACGGTGGTCATCCGCGCGAGCGGGACGCCGCTCTCGATCGCCGCCGAAGCCGTCACGCCGCCCCTTTCGACCGGTCCGCTTCGGGCCGCCTTTGGGAGCGCCCCACCTCCCCGTCCCATGGCGCGAGCCTAACCCCGGAACACGCGCCGGTGGGAGACGCGACCGTGCCGGATCTGTGACGACGGCCCGCGGCACGGTCCCGCTTGCGCGTCACGAGAGCTCCTCCAGGACCAGTCTCGCCGCGCGGTCCACGTCCCCCGCACCGATGGTGAGCACCACATCGCCCGGCCGCGCCCGCCGGGCGAGGAACCTCGCGCCGTCCTCCAGCCGAGGCATCCAGCCGGGCGACGAGCCGGGCCTCGCGTCGGAAAGTGCGTCCACCACCAGCTTGCCCGTCACGCCAGGCACCGGCTGCTCGCGCGCTGGGTAGACCTCCGTCACAGCAGCGACGTCCGCGGCCGCCAGCTCCCGTCCTAGCTCCGTGGCGAGATGTCGCGTCCTCGAGAAGAGGTGCGGTTGGAAGAGCGCGAGCAAGCGCCCCTTTCCTCGGGCCTCGGAACGTTCCCGCGCCGTCGCCAGTGCCGCCCGGAGCTTCTCCGGATTGTGGGCGTAGTCGTCGAAGACCTCCACGCCCCGCGTCTCGCCGACGAGCTCGAACCGCCGCCCGACCCCACGGAAGGAGGCCAGCGCTGCAACCGCCTCCGCCAGCGGCACGCCGACCAGCTCGAGCGCGACCACAGCGGCGGCGGCATTCCGCTGATTGTGCTCCCCGGGTACGGCGAGCTCTGTCTCGAGCGGCTCGAGCTCCCAGCCGCGCACGACCTCGGGAACGTCCGCCAGCCACCGCTCGAGGAGTTCCTCCACCTCCGCGCGCGAGCCGAACTCGGAGTGGTGGTCGAGATCGACGTTGAGGACGACCGCGACGCGCGGACGCAACGACGCGACCGACCGGTCGGACTCGTCGCCCTCCACGACGAGCCAGCCAGCACCCGCCCCCGCGTTCGAGCCGAGCTGCGGGACCTCGCCGCCGACGATCCAACTCGGGTCGCGGCCGGTCTCCCGCAGCGCGAACGCGATCATCGCCGCGGTCGTCGTCTTCCCGTGGGCGCCGGCGACAACGACCGTCGGCGAGGAAGCGACGAGCTCGGCGAGGAGGTCGCCTCGAGGCCGCCCCTCGACACCTCGATATGCAGTCGAGACGAACACCTCCCACCCGGCGGGCACCTCCGGTTCCGGCGAGATGCGCACCTCGATCCCTGCTTCCCGAACCGGGCCGATGTACGGCGTCTCGTTCCGATCCCAGCCGCCGACCTCGGCGCCCCAGGCACGCGCCAGCAACGCGTACGCCGAGAGCCCCGCTCCGCCGATCCCGACCAACCAAATCCGCCGGCCTTCAAGCGGAGGCAAGGGTGACCAGCTCCTCCGCGATCTCGTCTGCTGCGTTGGGCTTCGCGGCTCGGCGCATCCCTTCAGTCATCTCCGCCAGCCGCGCCTCGTCGCCGAGGAGGCCGCGGACGACCTTCGGAACGCCTGCGATTTCCGGCTCGGGGACGACCACGGCTCCGCCCGCCCGCTCGAAGTGCCGAGCGTTCTTCGTCTGATGGTCGGCGGTGACGTTCGGCGAGGGGACGAGCACCGTCGGCTTCCCAGCCGCCGCCACTTCCCACACCGACCCCCCGGCGCGGGCGAGAACGAGATCGGCGGCGCCAAGGGCAGCGCCGAAGTCGTCGGTCCAGGCGAGCAGCCGGTAATCAGCTCGTGAGACGCGCCCCTCGAGCTCCGCGAGGTACCGCTCGCCGCAGAGATGGAGCACGGCCGGCCCCTCGGCGCCGAACCCAGCGAGCGCGATCTCGTTCAACGCGGCCGCGCCCTGGCTGCCGCCGAAGACGAGCAGCAGCCGGCCTTCCACGGGAAGATCGAACGCGCGGCGGCCGGCCTCGCGCGAAACAGGCTCGCGCTCCGGCACCGGTCGGCCAACCACACGGTACTTCGCCCCATCCCGGCTCGGATCCCGGTACGCCAGGAACACCTTCCGTGCAAACGGAGCGGCGAGCCGGTTGGCGAGCCCGAGGTGGGCGTCCGCCTCGGCGAGCGCCGCCGGGATCCGCTTCCGCCAGGCGGCGTAGACCATCGGCCCCGCGACGTAGCCGCCCCCGCCGTACACGACGTCGGGCCGGCGCACCTCGAGGATGTTGGCGCAGGCACGAGGGGCACGCCCGGCCAGCATGAGCGCACGCAGTTGCGCCGTCCCCGGCTTGCGGGGCAGGCCGCTGATCCGGAACGTGTCGAGCTCGAAGCCCGCCTCCGGGACAAGGCGCGCCTCGATCCGGTCAGGCGAGCCGGCGAAGCTCACGCTCACGCCGCGGGCGCGGAGCGCCTGCGCGACGGCGAGCGACGGCATCACGTGACCGGCCGTCCCGCCGGCTGCGATCACGCACGAGAGCTTCGGCTTCGACGCCATCGTTGCGCGCGATGTTAAGGAGGATGCCGACCGAGGCGAGCATGACCACGAGGCTGGTGCCTCCATACGACACCAGGGGGAGCGTGATGCCGGTGAGCGGGGCGGCCCCGACGACGGCGGCGAGATTGAGCACAGCTTGCCCGCAAACGAGCGCCGTTATGCCGACCGCGAGCGCCTTCCCGAACGGGTCGGTGCAGCGGAGCGCGATCCGCAGTCCCGCCCACGCGAAGGCGGCGTAGGCGGCGATCACGAGCGTCACCCCGACCAGGCCAAGCTCCTCGCCGATGATGGCGAAGATCATGTCCGTGTGTGCCTCCGGCAGGTAGAAGATTTTTTCGACGCTCTGCCCGAGGCCCTTGCCGAAGAGGCCGCCCGAGCCGATCCCGATCATCGAGTTGACGATCTGATACCCGGCGCCCTGGGAGTCGTGCCACGGGTTGATGAAGCTGAAGAAACGCGAGCGGCGATACGGCTCGAACCAGATCGCGACGAGAACGATCGCGCCGACGATAGCCGAGGCGGTGCCGAGCATCCGCAACGGGGCGCCGGCTACGACCAGCATCGCGGCCACGATCAGGCAGATCGCGATCACCGTGCCCAGGTCGGGCTCGGCGAGGACGAGAGCGCAGAACACGGCGAGCAACAAGCCAAGCGGCTTGGTCAGCTCGCCGAGCGTAGCGGGAACGGGACGCTTGGACAGGTAGAGCGCGACCCAGACCACGACCGCGAGCTTCGCGATCTCTGACGGCTGGAACGAGGCGCCTCCGAGATCGATCCAACGGCGGGCGCCGTTGACATTCTGGCCCCCCACGAGCGCGACGCAGAGCAGGAGCAAGCTGCCGAGGACGAGCATCGGCGCCGCGTGGCGCAGCGAGCGGTAGTTCCACCGCCGCGCGACGGCCAGCGCCGCCAGGCCGATGACGGCGAAGATCGCCTGGCGCTTCAGGTAGTAGATGGGATTGCCGCCGCCGATCGTCGCCGACGCCGACGTCGCGCTGTACACCATCACCATCCCGAAGGCGACAAGGGCAAGCGTGACGAGGACGAGGACGTTCGACTCCAGGTGTCCGCGCTTCACCCAGAAAGGTTCTGCACGAGCCGCCTGAACTCCTCGCCGCGCTCTTCGAAATCGCGGAACTGGTCGTAGCTCGCGCAGGCCGGAGAGAGCAGCACGACCTCGCCGGGACGAGCCGCATCAGCCGCCGCGGCGACTGCGGTCGCGAGGTCGCCGGACACAACGTACGGGACGCCGGCCCGGCCGAGCGCGTCGGCGAGCTGGTTGGCGGTCTCGCCGATCACGTACGCCGTGCCGTGCACCTCGTGGGCAAGCTCGTCGAAGCTCTCCCCCTTGCGCGACCCGCCGAGGATCACGTGCAGCGGGACGTCATAGGCGGCAAGGGCGCGGCGGGCGGCCGCGGTGTTCGTGGCCTTGGAATCGTTCACGAACCGGACGCCGTCGACCTCGGCAACGAGCTCGAGCCTATGGGCGACGCCGGGGAATGCACGTAACGCCTCCGCGATCGCATCGTCGGGGATGCCGGCCGCCCGCGCCGCCGCGGTCGCGGCAGCGGCGTTCTCGCGGTTGTGGCGTCCCGGGAGTCCCGGCTCGGCCGGGAGCTCGTCGTCCGCGGAGAACTCCACCCGGGTCCCTCCACCGGAGACCGGGCCGAAGCCGCGCGGCACGACCGCGGTGTCGTCCGTCAGCTGGTTCTCGAAGATGCGCAGCTTCGCGTCGCGGTAGGCCTCGAAACTCCCGTGCCGATCGAGGTGGTCGGGTTCGAGGTTGACGAGCACGGCAATCCGTGGCCGGAATTCATGGACGTCCTCGAGCTGAAAGCTGGAGAGCTCGCACACGATCCACGTCTTGGCGAGCGCCTCCACTCCCGTCAGCGCGGCGCCGACGTTGCCGGCGACGGCGACGTCACGATCGGCCGACCGGAACATCGCGCCGAGCCACTCGGTCGTGGTCGTCTTCCCGTTCGTGCCGGTCACGCCGAGAATCGAATTGGGCAGGAACCGGTAACCGAGCTCGACCTCGCTCCAGATCGGGACGCCGGCGCCCTCCGCAGCGACGACGAGTGTGTTGCCGCGCGGCACTCCGGGGCTCTTGACCAGCACGTCGGCGCCCTCGAGCAGCCTCGGGTCGTCGTCGTTTCCCAGGCTGCGGTCGGCGACGGCGACCTCGACGCCGTTTCGCTCGAGCAGCGCGGCCGCAGCCTGTCCGGAACGGGCCGTGCCGAGGACGACCGCGCGATTGAGACTGATAGTGATTCTCATTCAGGCACGGAGGACGCGGCCGAGCTCGGACTCCATCCCCTCGCCGAGAGCCGAGTCGACCGAGTTGTCGGGCAACGGCAAGATCTCGACATCGCCGATCAGGTAGAAGACGCGTGGGTCGGCCGCCTCCCATTCGAGCCGTTCGAGGTCGGCCGCCGAGTGCTCGACCACGATCACGTCCTCGTCGCCGGCGCCCGCGAGAGCTTCGCCGAGTCGCTCCCCGTCGAGGACGAGCACGGTCATCCGCCGCGGAAGAAACGGAAGTAGTAGCGGTAGTACAGCGCGAAACCGCACGCGCACAGGATCGCGGTGAGGATCCAGAAGCGCACCATGATCTTCGTCTCCGACCACGCCTTCATCTCGAAGTGGTGGTGGATGGGCGTCATCAGGAAGAGCCGTCGGCCGAAGTACTTGAACGAGAAGACCTGGAGCATCACCGAGAGCGCCTCGATCAGGAAGATCCCGCCGACGAACAGGAGCAGGAACTCGGTCTTGGTCATGATCGCGAAGCCGGCGAGCGCACCGCCGATCGCCATCGATCCGGTGTCGCCCATGAAGACCTCGGCCGGGAACGCGTTGTACCAGAGGAACCCAACCACGGCCCCGATCAGCGCCGCCCCGACGATCGAGAGGTCGAGTAGCCGAATCTCGCGATGCCCGGGCGGGCCGGAGCGAATGAAGGCGATCACGGTCATCGCGGTGAACGTGAACACCGCGATGATCCCGGTACCGGAGGCGAGGCCGTCGATCCCATCTGTCAGGTTCACGCCGTTCGCTGCGCCGGCGATGATCAGGAACAGAAAGGGGTACCAGGCCCAGGACAGGGGGATCTTGAACCCGGGCAGGTAGAGATCGGTCGAGAAGTCGCGGTGGTAGGCGACCCAGGCGACAACCGCGGTGATCAACGCCAGGCCGAGGAGCTTCCAGCGCCCGCTCAGCCCGAGCGACCGCCGGTGGGTGAGCTTGATGAAGTCGTCGAGGAACCCGATCAGCCCGCAGCCGACTGCGCAGAAGCAGACGGTCAGCGCCGGCGTCGTGTAATTGCTGAGGATCAGGTACGGCACGGCAGCTGAGAACAGGATCAGCAGCCCGCCCATCGTCGGCGTTCCCTGCTTCTCGACGTGCCGGGCGGGACCCTCCTCGCGAATCGGCTGCCCGTACTCACGGAGCCGAAGGAAGTTGATGAACCGCGGGCCGGCGACGATCGAGATCACCATCGCGACGATCCCGGCGATCAGGACGTCGACCACTACGCAGGCACCGTAGTCAGGGCGTCGGCGATCCGTTCGAGACCCATCGCCCGGGCGCCCTTGACGAGCACGCAGTCGCCGGGCCGAACGACGTTTCCCACCAGCGCCAGGGCATCGTCGACCGTCTCGACGTGACGGCCGCCGTACGCGACCGCCTGCGGCCCGATCGCGACCACCTCATCGATCGCGAGCTGCTCGATCGCCCGCCCGACCTCCCGATGGCCCTCGTCGCTGTAGGCGCCGAGCTCGGCCATGTCGCCGAGCACGGCAATGGTGCGGCGGCCCGCGGCGAGTTGCACGAGATGCTCGAGCGCGGCGCGCATCGACACGGGGTTGGCGTTCCAGGCGTCGTTGATCAGCACCCCGCCGCCCGGGAGCGGCAACTCCTGGTTTCGCCACTCGGTGAAGTCGACCTCGAGCTCGTTGGGAGGCTCGAGGCCGAGCACGTGCGCGGTCGCCAGGGCGGTCAGGGCGTTGACGGCGAGATGCCGGGCGGTGAAATCGACCTCGACAGTCCCGAGCGACGTGCGCAGCACCGGCGGGTCGAACGACTCGAGGCTGATGTCGGCGCCGACGCGGACGACGTTCAGGTCCTCGCGGTCGACAGGGAACCCGTTCGGGACGATCGCGGTGCCGCCCGGAGGGAGCGCGGCGACCAGCTCGCCCTTCGCGCGGATGACCCCGTCGAGGTCACCGACCTTCTCCAGGTGCGCGGGCCCAACGTTGGTGATCACGCCGACGTCCGGCCGCGCAAACGCGCACAGCTCTGCGATCTGCCCGAACCCGCGCATCGCCAGCTCGAGGATGCAAAGCTCGGTGTCGGGCTCGACGCGGCCAATCGTCAGCGGGACGCCGATTTCGGCGTTGTAACTCCGCTCTGCAGCGACCGTACGGCGCTGCGGCACGCAGATCGCGGCGAGGATGTCCTTGGTCGACGTCTTCCCCATCGAGCCGGTGATCGCGACGAAGCGGGCACCGCTCCGCTCGCGCACGCGGCCCGCGAGGGCGGCAAGTGCGGCGAAGGCCTCGTCCGGGACGAGCGTCGCCGCCGCTCCGCGCGCGAAGGCGTGCTTGACGAAGTCGCCGCCGCCTCCGACGGCGACAAACAAGTCGCCCTCGTCGATGCGACGCGAGTCGGTCTGGAGGCCGGTGACCTGGGTCGCCCAGGCGGCGACCTCGAGGCGACCGGGCGCGAGCGCGCCGACCTCCTCCAATGAGAGCGGGATCATGCCCTCGTTTTCAGCGCGCGCACCGCTTCGCCTGCCACCTCGGCGTCGTCGAACGGGAGGACGGTGCCGGCGACCTCCTGACCGCGCTCGTGTCCTCTGCCCGCGATCACGACCACGTCGCCCGATCGCGCCTGCTCGATCGCCCGCTCGATCGCCTTCCCCCGGTCGGGCTCGACGATCTGCTCGCCGTCCATCCCCTCGACCACCTCGTCGATGATCGCGAGCGGATCCTCGCTCCGCGGATTGTCGGAGGTCACGATTGCAATGTCGGAGAGCGCCGAGGCGATCCTCCCCATCAGCGGCCGCTTGCCGCGATCCCGGTCGCCGCCGCAGCCGAACACGCAGATGACGCGTCCCGGCCCGAGCTCGCGGGCCGCCCGGAGGACGTTCTCGAGCGCGCCCGGCTTGTGCGAGTAGTCGACGACGACGGCGAAGTCCTGGCCTTCGTCGACGGACTGGAATCGCCCGGGGACACCGGCGACCGACGCGACCCCGCGGGCGATCGCGTCGTCGCCGATGCCGAGCAACCTCGCGGCGGCGACCGTGCCGAGGACGTTCTCGAGGTGGAACCGGCCGCGGAGGCGTGAGTGCAGCTCGAGCCCACCGACCGTCAGCGGCGTGCCCGGCTCAGGGTCGAGGACCTCGGGGCGGACGTCCGCCTCTTCCACGAGCCCGTACGTGAGCAAGGAATTGCCGCGCCCACGCAGCTCGTCCGCGAGGCGACGCCCGTACGCGTCGCCGACGTTGACCGCGGCCGGCGGCGGCTCATCGCCGACGAACAGACTGCGTTTTGCGTCGAAGTAGTCCTCCATGTCCCGGTGAAAGTCGAGGTGGTCCTGATCGAGGTTCGTGAACACGAGCGCCTTGAATCTCACCCGGTCGAGGCGGCGGAGTGCCGAGCCGTGTGAGGTCGCCTCCATTGCGCAGCTTCGATCGCCGGCGTCGAGCATCTCGCGGAACAGGCGCTGCAGGTCGATCGCCTCGGCGGTCGTGCGAGTGGCGGGCCTGCGCTCGCCGTCGACACGGGTCTCGATCGTCCCCAGCAGGCCGGGCCGACGGCCCGCGGCCGCCAGCACCGCGTAAAGGAGAAAGGCGGTCGTCGTCTTGCCGGCGGTGCCGGTTACGCCCGCGACGACGAGCTCCTCGGTCGGACGGCCGAAGAACTCGTCGGCGGCGACCGCCATCGCAGCGCGCGAGTCGGCGACGACGAGCTGCGGCACGGGCAGGTCGAGCGGGTGCTGGACGACGAGGGCGACGGCGCCGTGCGCAACGGCCTCGCCGGCGAAGTCGTGCCCGTCCGCGCGCAGTCCCGGGACACAGAAGAAGAGCGCCCCGGGGCGGGCGGCGCGCGCGTCGTACGCCAGGTCGTGCACGATCGTTTTCGCCTGCCCGACGACTTCCGCCGGCGCGAGCACGGCGATCAGCCGCTCCAGGTCCACGACGAGCGAGTCTAACAACGCCGCCCGCCGCCGCCCGGCGCCTCAATCGTCACCGAAGTGGCTCAAATGCGGGACTTTTCCGCAATGGACACTGGCGCCAAACGCCCCTCCATTTCTACGATCGCCGTGGGGAGGAGGTTGGGCTAACCAGACGAGAGCTAGCCCAACGGGGCGCCGGCCGCGTTCTTCAGCGACGCCGGGTCGTCCGGGGGGACGTCCAGGTACTGGAGCGCGAAGCGGGAGATGTCCCGGAACGCCGGCGCGGCGACCACGCCGCCGAAGATCTGGCCGCGCGGCTCGTCGATCGACACCGACACGACGACACGGGGAGCGCTCGCCGGGACGATTCCGACGAACGAGGCGACGTAGTTCGTGTCGGAGTATCCGCCGTGCGGGTCGGGCTTGGCTGCGGTGCCGGTCTTGCCGGCGACGAGGTATCCGGGCACGGCCGCTTCGCCGCCGGTGCCCTGCGAGGAGACGACGCCCTGGAGCATCCCCATAAGCTCACGCGCGATCGCGGGAGACACGACGCGCCGCCGGGCGACCTTCTCCGCCTTCCGGCCGCGGACGTGGTCGACGAGGTGCGGCCGGAGCCACACGCCCTTGTTCGCGAGCGCAGCGTATGCCGCGGCCATCTGGATCGGCGTCACCGCAATCCCCTGCCCGATCGGGACGTTTCCGATCGTGGAGCCGGACCAGCGCTCGAGCGGAAGTGTGATCCCCTGGCTCTCGCCCGGGAAGTCGATCCCCGTCCGCCTGCCGAAGCCGAAGCGCTCGATCCAGTTTGCAAGGCGCCGCGACCCCAGGAGCTCGGCGACGGTGATCGTCCCCACGTTCGACGACCGGGCGAGCATCTCGGCGACCGTCATCGTCTCGGTCGGGCGTGGTTCGGCGTCGCTGATCGTCCGGTCGGCGACGTGGATCGAAGGCTGGAGCGTGAACGTCGTGTTCGGGGTGACGACCTTGTCGGTCAGCGCCGCCGCGTAGGTGACGACCTTGAAGGTCGAGCCCGGCTCGTACGTGTCGGTGGCGGCGCGGTTCCGCTGGAGGGCACTGGGGACGCTACCGAAGCTGTTGGCGTCGAAGCCCGGTGCGCTCGCCATCGCGAGCACACCGCCGGTCCGGGGGTCGAGGACGACCGCCGTGCCGGCAGCCGCATGCCACTTGGAAACCGTAGAGCGGAGCACCGACTCGACCTTCGCCTGAAGCGTGTGATCTAGGGTCAGGAAGACGTCCCGGCCCGGCCGCTCCT
>JBKOVQ010000145.1:0-5123 GCA_046723985.1 Actinomycetota bacterium
CCCCTGGTCGACCATGTACGTGGCCATCGTCGACGAGGCTCCCGCCGGGCCGCCGAGGGTCATGATCCAGACGATGTCGAACAGCTGGATCGAGCCGATCACCGCCAGGAACACGGCGAGGCGGATCGTCGGCCCGAGCAGCGGCAGCGTGACGTAGCGAAGCGTCTCCCAGCTGGAGGCGCCGTCGATCACCGCGGCCTCGTGCAGCTCCCTCGGCACCCCCTGGAGCCCGGCGAGAAAGAGGAGGATCGAGAAGCCGATGTACTTCCACGTGATCACGACGAAGAGTGTGTAGAAGACGAGCCCGAGGTCGGCCAGCCAGAGCTGGACGAGGCCGCCGAGCCCCACCGCTTCGAGCGTCTTGTCGACCAGCCCATGGGGCTGGAGGATCTGGAGGAACACGATCGCGGTGATTGCCTCCGAGAGCACGTAGGGCGCGAAGAACACCAACCGAATGAGGCCGCGGCCGCGCAACGGCCTGTTCAGGAGCAGCGCGACGGCGAGCGCGAGCGGTATCTGGAGCAGGACCGACAGAGCGACCAGGATCCCGTTGTGGGACATCGCCTGTCGGAACCCGGCGTCGCGGAACGCCTCGCTGTAGTTGTCCAGCCCGATGAAGTCGGCCAGCGGGCCGAGCCCGTTCCACGCGTAGAGGCTGTAGCGAACAGCCTGGACGACGGGGACGATGACGAAGAGGATGTAGAGCGCGACCGCCGGCCCGATGTACAGGGCAATCCGGAGCCACTTTCGCCGCAGCGAGCGGACGGCCGGCTGCTCTCTCGTGCGGCCGGCCGTCAGGGTTTCCATCCTGCTGGCTACGTCTTCTCCTCCGTGCCGCAGGCTACTTCTTCTTCGCCGCCCCCGCGATCTTGGCGACGACCTGTGCGGGCGTCGCCTTACCGGCGAACTGGTCAGCGATCGCATCGTCCAGTGCCTGCCCGATCGCCTGCGAGTAGGCGATGTCCAGGTAGAGCTGGATGAACGGCGCGGCCGACCGGAACCCGAGAACGGTCCGGAGGTTCGGGTCCTTCACCGAGTTCTCGGTGCCCTTCCGGACCGGCAGGCCGAAGTTGATGCTGCCGATGCGCCGCTGGACGCTCGGACTGTCGATGTACGCCAGGAACTGGGCGCACGCAGGCTGCGGCGCCTTCCAGGAGCACGCGAAGCCGTCCCCTCCGCCCAGGAGCGACCCGGGCAGGGCCTTGCTGCCGGGGATGTTCGGGAAGGGGAACCAGCCGAGGAAGCTCGGGATCTTCTGGTCCGGCGTCAGCGACTGCATGACGCCCGGGTTCCAGTGACCCTGGAGCTCCATCGCAGCCTTGCCGTTCGCGACCAGACCGGCCGAGCTCGTCGCGCCCTGCTGAGCGGGCGTGGCGAGGAAGCCGTCCTGGAACGGCTGGGCGTCGATCAGCTGCTGCGTGTACACGCCGGCCTTGAGCCAGCACGGATCCTTGAAGTTGTACGTGACCGCCGACTGCTGCATCGTCCCCTTGCTGCACAGCTTGGTCGCGAAGTAGTCCCAGTAGAAGGCATCCGGCCAGCGGTCCTTGCTGCCGATCGCGATCGGCGTGATACCCGCCGCCTTCAGCTTCGTCACCGCGGCCAGGAACTGCGGCCAGGTCTTCGGCGCAGATGCGATTCCGGCCTGCTTGAAGAGCTCCTTGTTGTACCAGAAGCCCACCACGCCGACGCTGTACGGGATCGCGTACTGCTTGCCGCCGACCTGCCAGCCGGCCGCGGAGCCGCCGATCGACTTGATCCAGGGCGCCACATACTTCGTCAGGTCGGCCACCTTCTTCGCCTTCACCTGGTCGACGAGCTGGCCACCGCCCCAGTTCTGGAACACGTCCGGCGGGTTGTTCGACTGGAGCGCGATCGGGATCTTGGTCGTGAACTGCTCGTTCTGGAGGGGGACGTTCTTGATCGTGACGTTCGGGTGGGCCTTCTGGAACTCCTTCACCACCTGGGCCCACAGCGCCTTGCCCGGACCCTGGTTGGCGTTGTTCCACCAGACGAGCGTCACGTTCTCCTGCTTGCCGCTCTTCGCGCTCGAGGCTGCCAGGCTGCCCGAGCTGACAACCAGGACGGTCGCACCGGCAGCGGCGGCGACCGCGAGCGCGAGTAGCTTCCGCACGTTCATCACGTTGACTCCTCCCTCTGCAGGTGGCCCACGATCGCCGTCGACCGGGTGCCTGCGGTGGACGGGTGCCTCATCGCGGCGCGAGTCTCTCACACGGTCTCACGTTCGTCAACCGTTATCGATAACGATTTCGCAATCGGTTAGTATCGCGCCATGCGCGAGCGCAGGGTGACGATCGGCGACGTCGCCGCCGAGGCCGGAGTGTCGGTCGCGACCGTTTCCAAAGTGATCAACCACCGCTGGGGCGTGGCCGAGGAGACGTCGGCGCGCGTGCAGTCGGTGATCCAGGAGCTCGGCTACCAGTCGAGCCTGGTCGCCCAGAGCCTGCGCAGGCGACAGACGAACGTGCTCGCCATCCTCGTCGTCGACATCGAGCCGTTCAGCGCCGAGCTGCTCAAGGGTGTGGCGCGCGCGGTGCACGGCTCGGGGTACGAGCTGGTCGTCTTCTCCGGCTGCGGCCGCGCCGACGACCAGGTCGGCTGGGAGCAGCGGTACCTCTCACGTGTCAGCGGCACGCTCTGCGACGGCGCGATCCTCGTGACCCCGAGCAGCGTCGACGCCACGTACGGCGCCCCGGTCGTCGCCGTCGACCACAACGCCGGCTCGTCCACGCTGCCGACGGTCGACTCGGACAACCTCGCCGGCGCGGTCGCCGCGACCGAGTACCTGATCGGCCTCGGCCACCGGCGCATCGGCTTCCTCGCCGGGCGGCCCGACCTCGAGTCGGCACGCCTGCGCGAGCGCGGCTACCGCAACGCGCTGAAGGCCGCCCGGATCGCGGTCGATCCCAAGCTCGTCCGCGTCGGCGCCTACCAGCCCGACTCGGCCGAGGAGGCGGCGCGGCTGATGCTCAAGGGCAACAACCGGCCGACCGCGATCTTCGCCGCGAACGACGTATCCGCGATCGCGGCGATGGAGGCGGCGAGGACGCTGGGGCTCGAGGTGCCGCGCGATCTCTCGCTGATCGGCTTCGACAACGTCCCGGAGTCGGCTCTCTGCGAGCCGCCCTTGACGACGATCGAGCAGCCGATCCAGCAGATGGGCTTCGAGGCGGTCGAGCTGCTGATCGGCCTGGTCGAGAAGCGCCCCGACCTGGCGACGCAGCGGCTGCTGCCGACAAAGCTGATCGTCCGCGGCTCCTGCTCTGCACCTGGACCCGGCGCATGACGGTCACCCGGGTCGAAGAGGCGGGACCCGCCTACCGGGACCCGGGGCGTCCGCTCGCGGAGCGCGTCGAGGACCTACTCGGCCGCATGACACGCGAGGAGAAAGTCGCCCAGCTGGGCAGCGCCTGGGTGTTCCAGCTCGCGGAGGAGGGCGGCCTCTCGCCGGAGCGCGCCCCCGAGGTACTGAGAAACGGGCTCGGGCACGTGACCCGCATCTCGGGCGCGAGCTCGCTCGACGCCGAGGGCGCGGCCCGGCTCGCCAACGAGATCCAGCGTTACCTGATCGAGGAGACGCGGCTCGGGATCCCGGCGATCGTGCACGAGGAGATCTGCTCCGGCCTGATGGCGCGGCAGGCGACGGTGTTCCCGCAGGCGATCGGCCTCGCCAGCACCTGGGACGCGGAGCTCGCACGTGCGCTCGGCGACGCGGTCCGCGCCCAGATGCGCGCGGTCGGCGCCCACCAGGGCCTTGCGCCGGTGCTCGACGTCTGTCGCGATCCGCGCTGGGGACGAACCGAGGAGACCTTCGGAGAGGATCCGTACCTCGTCTCCCGGATGGGGGTCGAGTTCATCGTCGGGCTCCAGGGCGAGACCATGCTGAACGGCGTGATCGCGACCGCGAAGCACTTCGTCGGCTACGGCGCCTCGCAAGGTGGGATGAACTGGGCGCCGGCGCAGATCCCGCCCCGGGAGCTGCACGACGTCCACCTGTACCCGTTCGAGGCGGCGGTCCGCGTCGCCGGCGTCGGCTCGGTGATGAACGCCTACAACGAGATCGACGGCGTGCTCTGCGCGGCCGACCGCGACCTGCTCACCTCCACGCTCAGGGACGAGTGGGGGTTCGCCGGCTGCGTGGTCTCCGACTACTTCTCGATCCGCCAGCTGGCCGAGTACCACCGCCTGGTGCCGACCGCCAAGAACGCCGCGGCGGTCGCGCTCGGCGCGGGTCTCGACCTCGAGCTGCCCGCCACCGACTGTTACGGAACACCTCTGCTCGACGCGCTGGACGCCGGTCTCGTCGCCGAGATCACGCTCGACGACGCCGTCCGGCGGGTCCTGGGCGCGAAGTTCGCCCTCGGCCTCTTCGACGATCCGTACGTGGACGCCGGCCGGGCCGGAGTCGCAGCCGCGACCGACGCCCATCGCGAGCTGGCACGGAGGATCGCGCGGAAGAGCATCGTGCTCCTGAAGAACGACGGCATCCTCCCTCTCGCGCCGGAAGCCGCGTCCGTTGCAGTTATCGGCCCGAATGCGGACGCGGCCCGGCACCTGTTCGGCGACTACTGCTATCCGGCCCATGTCGAGTCGCTGCGCGAGGTGCTGGAGAGCGGCGGGAGCGAGCTGGCGCCGACGTTCGGCGAGCTCGCGGACATCGCTCCGGTCGAGCTCGAGACGCGCTCGGTGCTCGACGCGCTGCGCGCCCGGCTCGGAGACCGCGTGACGTTCGCGCCCGGCTGCGGGGTGCTGGACACATCCCGTGCGGGATTCGACGACGCGGTCGCGCTTGCCGCCGAGGCCGACGTCGCCGTCCTCGTCATGGGCGACAAGGCAGGCCTGACCGACGACTGCACGAGCGGCGAGTTCCGCGACCGGACCTCCCTCGACCTGCCCGGCGTGCAGGAGGACCTGGTGCACGCCGTGCTCGAAACCGGGACGCCGGTCGTGCTCGTCCTCGTCGGGGGCAGACCGGCGGCGAGCGCCGCCCTGCACGAGGTGTGCGCTGCCGTCCTGATGGCCTGGTTCCCGGGCGAGGAGGGCGCGGAGGCGATCGCGGACGCCCTCCTCGGCGACGTCAGCCCCGGCGGCAAGCTGCCGAT
>JBKOVQ010000076.1:0-12990 GCA_046723985.1 Actinomycetota bacterium
GCCGCCGGGGCTCGCGTTCAGATGCTCGGCGAGCAGCATCTCCGTCAACGTCCGCTGGAACTGGGGTACCGACGAGTTGGTCGAGACGACCATTCCCTCCGCGACGCGCGTTGCACAGGCGGGCAACGGCCGCGGCGACCCGTCGACCCCGACCACGCACATGCGGCAGCCGCCGTACGGGTCGAGCTTCGAGTCGTGGCAGAGCGTCGGGACGAAGATGTCGTTGCGCGCGAGCCCATGGACGAGCAGCTCGCCTTCGGGTGCCGAGACTTCGCGGCCGTCGACGGTGAACTGGACTACGGAGCCAGACATCTCGTCCTCAGCATTCTCGCCTCTGCGTCCACCGCCGCGCGCCGGGCAGGCGGCACGCTGTGCACCACGGACCCGTCGACCCAGACCACCCGCCAGCGTCGGGCGGGCCGCTCGAGCGCGACGTACGTCTCGCGTCCCCGCACCCGGAGACGCACGAGCGCGGCTCGTCGGACGGTGCAGATCCGTTCGACCGTGATCGGACTCCGCGGGTAGACGGCTTTGACCGCAGCGACGATCGGCGCGGTGGGTGCGTCGACGATCACCTAAGCGCCTCCGCGAGCTCCGGCCAGTGCTGGAACACGTTGCGGATCGGGATCGGCGAGGCCTGGCCGAGCCCGCAGATCGAGGTCTGGGCCATCGCCTCCAGCCACTCGTCGACCTTCGCGCGCGTCATCGCAGCACGCCCGTGCTCGAGCTCCTCGACCACGTGGTGCAGGGCGCGGTTGCCGATCCGGCAGGGCGTGCACTTCTGGCACGACTCTTCGGCGAAGAACCGCATCGTCTCGGCCAGGAGCCGCAGCACCGGGTACGAGGCCGGAAACACCTGAACTGCAGCCGAGCCCGGGCCGCTCCCCCACTCGGCGAGCCCGTCGCGCGTGAGCGGGACGTCGAGCGCCGCCGGCGGCAGGATCCCGCTCGCCGCGCCGCCGGGGACGACCGCTCCCACCTCTGCGTCGAAGCCGCCGGCGTACTCCTCGACGAGCTGCCGCACGGATAGGTCCAGCGGCGCCCAGAAGCACCCCGGCTCCCGGACCGCCCCGGACACCGACCAGAGCCGCCCGGGCTCCCACTCTTGCTCGCGGAGGATCCGCGCAACGTGGACAAGGGTTTCGACGTTGTTGATCAACGTCGGCCGTCCCAGGTAGCCCCTCTGCGCCGGGAACGGCGGCCGCAGACGCGGCATCCCGCGCCGGCCTTCCATCGACTCGAGCATCGCCGACTCCTCGCCGCAGACGTACGACCCCGCGCCGACCACGACGTGCACGTTCAGGCCTCGTTCGGCGATCGCCTCCCGGAGCCTCGCCCGCGAGGTCGCGTACTCCTCACGGAGGTAGATGTATGCCTCTTCGACCTCGCAGAAGCGCATCCCCGCGATCAGCCCCTCGAGCAAGAGGTGCGGCCGCAGCTCCATTACGTACCGGTCCTTGATCGTCCCGGGCTCCCCCTCGTCGGCGTTGACGATCACGGCGCGAGGCTCGGGCTCGTTCCGGACCGCCGCCCACTTCCGGAACGTGGGGAAGCCCGCGCCGCCCATCCCGGTCAGGCCCGAGGCCTCCAGCTTCGCGAGCACGTCGTCCGGCGCGTGTTCCGGCGGGTCGCGCGGCTCGTCCGGCTCGAGCAGGAAGCCGTTCGTCCTGTGCGTGACGCCGCCGCGGACGTCGTCGCCGTCCATCACCACCGGCGCGAGATCGCAGTGCCCGAGGCAGGCGACCTCGAGCTCGCCGGCGTCCACCCGCGCGCCTTTGCAGTCGCACACCGGGCCGGTGCAGACGCGAACGACGTCCGCCCGTTGCTGGAGGAACGAGTAGAAGGAGACGACCTCGTGCACCTCGCCGCGGCGGATGTTCATGTGGTCGGCGAGCGCGTCCGAGAGCTCCGGCGTGATCGGGCCAACCTCGCGGCGCACGCGGCCGAGGTTGTCGAGCAACCGCGTGCGCTCGGTGGGAAGCTCCGGCAGGAGCGAGGTCAAGGCGAGGACGTCCATGTACGGATTATTCCCAGAGCGACGGGGAAGGCATTGACCGTGAGCGCAGAACGAGCAGGAGGGAAGCGATGAGACGTTGGTGGTGGGTCGTCCCCGCCGGCGTGGGTGCGGTGCTCGGCTGGCTGGTTGGCTTCTTCTTCGACAGGGACCACGGCAGGCGCCGGCGTCACCTCGCCTTCGATCGGACCGGCGGGTTCCTTCGGCGACGGGGGCGCCAGGCGGCGCGGGCCGGTCGGGCGTTCGGGGCGACCGCTTACGGGATGAAGCAGAAGGCGACTCACCGGCACGAGAAGCCCAAGCCGCAGCCGAACGACGCGACGCTGAAGGCGAAGGTCGAGAGCGAGCTCTTCCGGCCGGCGGACATCCCGAAGGGCAAGATCGACGTCAACGCCGAGAACGGCGTCGTCTACCTGCGCGGCGAAGCGGATTCGCAGGAGATGATCAACGAGCTCGTCGAACGCGCCCGGAAGATCCAGGGCGTCCGCGAAGTCGAGAGCCTGCTCCACCTTCCGCAATAGCCCGACCGAGGCGGCAGACGACCAGCGCGGCGAGGACGAGCAGCGGCCAGCGGAGCCGCGGGTGGACGGGGCCGACCGCGACGGCAGCGGCGAAGGCGCCGGCCGCATGGCCGGACGGCATCGCAGCGCTCGAGGGCACACGGATCAGGGGATGGACGTCCGGGTCGATCAGTGACGGGGCGCGGACGGTCGAAGACGTCCTTCAGGACGTCGGCGAGCACGGTCGCGACCAGGTAGGAGATCCCGGCGAGCACCGCGCCGAGCGGAAACCGCCGCCGCGACGCGAGGTCGGCCGCGAGCCCGATCCCGATGATCACGAGGCTCTTCACCCACCAGTGGGAGAGCTGCTCGAAGCACCAGTCTGCCGGGCCCCAGTGCAGGTGCTGGAACGCCTCGACGACCGCGCGGTCCCACCGGGCGATCACCCGCGGGCGTCAGAGCGAGCGGTACGTCAGCTGCTCGCGCTTTCCGCTCTGACCGGAGCGGACGATCGCGTCGCAGACCTCGGCCGCCCGGTAGCCGTCCTCGAACGTCGCGCCGTGCGGGGCGACGTCGCCGTCCTCAACGATCGCGCGCAGCAGGTGGTGGAGCTCGTTCACGAACGTGTCCCCCCAGCCGATGATGTGGCCGGGCGGCCACCAGAACTCCCAGAACGGATGGTCGGCCTCACTGACGAGCACCGTCGTGAACCCGCGGGTCCGGCCGCCGTTCCGGAAGACCTGGAGCTCGTTCAGCCGCTCCATGTCGAACGCGAGCGAGCCCTTCGAGCCGTTGATCTCCCACTGGAACGCGTTGCGGCGCCCGAGAGCGAGGCGGGTGGACTCGAGCGTTCCGACAGCACCGTTCTCGAACTCCACCGCCGCCTCGATGCAGTCGTCGACCTGGCGGCCGGGGAGGAAGGTCTTCACGAGCGCCGAGACGGAGGCGAGGTCGCCGACCAGGTACCGCGCCAAGTCGACGACGTGGGCGCCCAGGTCGCCGAGCGCGCCGCTGCCGGCCTCGTCGGCGTGGAAGCGCCACGTGTCGAGCGACGGGTCGTCGCCCCAGTCCTGCAGGTAGCGCCCGCGGAAATGGCGGATCTCACCGAGTTCCCCCGCGTCGATCAGCTCGCGCGCGAGCCGGACTGCCGGGACGAACCGGTAGTTGAACGCGCACAAATGCTTGACGCCCGTTGCGTCGACCGCCTTCCAGATCTCGTAGCTCTCCTCCGCGTTACGTCCGAGCGGCTTCTCGCAGACGACGTGCTTGCCGGCCTGGGCGGCGGCGATCGTCGGCTCGGCGTGGACGACGTTCGGCCCGCCGTTGTCGAACAGAGTGATCCCGGGGTCGGAGACGAGGTCGTGCCAGTCGGTCGTCCAGCGCTCGTAGCCGTACCGCTCGGCCGCGGCGCGCACCGCCTCTTCGTTCCGTCCGGCGATCGAGACCAGTTTCGGCCGAAGCGGCGGCGGCCAGGTCATGTACGCGATCTTGCGGAAGGCGTTCGAGTGCGCCTTGCCCATGAAGGCGTACCCGAGCATCCCGACGCCGATCTCTGGGATGTCGCCCGCGGCGTGGTCGGCGGCGCCTCCGGTGAGCGAGCTCATGGGCTGCCTTCCAGCCCATGAGCGGGGAGGGGTCCCAGGGGAACCGGGAGGTTCCCCAGCTCGATCGGCCTCTCAAAGAAGGGGGCTCGTGGGGGAAACATGGCTTCCCCCGCGGGAGCGAGCCGAAGGCCAGTGACGCTCATGAGCGCTGCATCGCTGCGTCGAAGGCCACGTCCGACGGCGTGAAGTCCGTGCGGCGGACGAAAGCAAGCGCGTCCTGCGCTCCGTACTCACGGTTCATCCCGGAATCCTCCCACTCGATCGACAGCGGTCCTTGGTAGCCGATGCGGTTCAGCGCGCGGAACAGCTCCTCGAAGTCGACGTCGCCGTGGCCGGGCGAGACGAAGTCCCAGCCGCGCGCCTCCTCGCCGAAGTTCAGGTGCGAGCCGAGGATCGACCGCCGTCCGTCGAGCCGCTTGCGCGAATCCTTGACGTGGACGTGGTAGATCCGGTCGGCGAACTCGAGCGCGAACTGCGCCGTGTCGAGATGCTGGTGAGCGAAGTGGCTGGGGTCGAGGTTGATCCCGAAACCGTCGCGGTTGCCGATCGCGTCGAGCGTCTTCCGCGTGGTGACGAAGTCGTAGGCGATCTCGGTCGGGTGCACCTCGAGCCCGAATTTCACGCCCTCGGCATCGAAGACGTCGATGATCGGCGACCAGCGCTCGGCGAAGTCCTCGTAGCCGCGCTCGATCTCGGCGAAGTCGTTCGGCGGGAACGAGTAGAGCTGGTGCCAGATCGCCGAGCCGGTGAAGCCGTTCACCTCGGTGACTCCGAGCCGCGCCGCCGCACGGGCCGTGTCCTTCATCCGCTCGGCTGCGCGCTCCTTGACGCCGGCCGGCTCGCCGTCGCCCCAAACCTCCGGCGGGAGGATCGCCTGGTGGCGCGCGTCGATCGGATCGCAGACCGCCTGGCCGACGAGGTGGGCGCCGAGCGCGAAGCAGTTCAGGTGGTTGCGCTCGAGCACCTCCTGGATGTGGCCGCAGTAGTCGTCCTCGGCGAGTGCGCGGTCGACCTCGAAGTGGTCGCCCCAGCAGGCGAGCTCGAGGCCGTCGAACCCCCAGCGTCCCGCCTTCTCGGCCAGATCCTCGAGCGGCAGGTCGGCCCACTGGCCGGTGAACAGCGTCACGGGTCTGGCCATCAGGACGATCTTACGGCCCGTAGGATCCGAGCGTGATCGCCGCCGTCGTCGCGCTTTCGCTCTCCGCCCACTCGGCCGCGACCTTGCCGAAGCTCGTCCATTTCGAGTCGCCGTCCGGCAACATCAACTGCATCGGCCAGGCCGCCACCTCCGGCAGCCCCGCGTACGTTCAGTGCCTGGTCAAGACGTCCACCTGGCCGGTCAAGCGCCCGAAGCCGGCACGCTGTGACCTCGACTGGGACCCGCAGTCGCTCGCGCTCGCGAACCGGAGGGTCTCGGTCGGTTCGTGTCGCGGTGACATCGGGCCGCTCTGCATCGATCCTGCGGATCCCTGCTTCACGCTCGGCTACGGCCGGTCGGTCGAGATCGGCCCGATCAGGTGCACGTCGGCGACGACGGGCGTGACGTGCAGGTATCGGACCGCGCCGCGGGTCGGCTTCCGGGTCGCCCGCGAGCGCTACCTCCTCTACCGCTCGTAGCCGGCGCGTGCGGGTCACCGTCTGGAACGAGCACATCCACGAGCGGCAGGACGAAGCCGTGCGGGCCGTCTACCCCCGCGGCATCCACGAGGAGGTCGCGGACGCGCTTCGCGCGCACCTTGCCGGCGAGGCAGCCGTGGCCACCGCGACGCTCGACGACGACGATCACGGGCTCGGAAGCCTGGACGAGACGGACGTGCTCGTCTGGTGGGGGCACCTTGCCCACGATCTCGTCCCCGACGAGGCGGCCGAGCGGGTGCAGCAACGGGTCCTCGAGGGCATGGGCCTCGTCGCGCTGCACTCCGCGCACCTGTCCAAGCCGTTCGTACGCCTGATGGGCACCAGCTGTCACCTCCGATGGCGAGAGGCCGACGACCGCGAGCTCGTGTGGACCGTTAGCCCGTCGCACCCGATCGCTGCCGGAGTGCCACCGGTCTTTTCGATCCCGAAGCAGGAGATGTACGGCGAGTACTTCGACATCCCCCGCCCGGACGAGCTCGTGTTCATCAGCTCCTTCACGGGCGGCGAAGTCTTCCGGAGCGGCTGCTGCTTCCTGCGCGGGCGCGGCCGGATCTTCTACTTCAGCCCCGGCCACGAGACCTATCCGGTGTACCGCCAGGCCGAAGTGCGGCGGGTGATCGCCAACGCGGTCCTCTGGACCTACGGCAGCGGGCAGACGCCGCTGTACCCGGAGGGGTCGATCAACTCGCCCACCGGCTGGTTCGAGTGAGCCTGGCGGTCATTCAGGTCGGAGTCGGGCTCTGGGGCCGCAGCTGGGCCGAGCTGGTCGCACAGGCGCGCGGCGTCCATCTCGCCGCAGTCGTCGACGCCGGGCGGGAGGCACGGCGCTGGGCCGCGGAGGCTCTCGGCGTTCCGACCTTCACCAACCTGGAACGCGCGCTCGGTGCGGTCCCAGCCGAGGTCGTCCTGCTGATCTCGCCGCCCGAGACCCACCGGCCGCTCGCCGAAGCTGCGTTCGCCGCCGGCAGGCACGTCGTCGTCGAAAAGCCGCTCGCCCCGACGATGGACGACGCCGTCGCGATCGTGGTGGCGGCTCGGGCATCGAGAAAGGTCGCGATGGTGAGCCAGAACTATCGGTTTCGTCGCCAGTCCCGGGTGCTCGGTCGGCTTCTCGCCGAGGGGGCACTGGGACGCCTCGGCGCCGTCCGGATCGAGTTCCGCCGCGATCTGCGCGGTCGCTGGATCTCGCGACGCGACTGGCGAGGCCGGATGGCACATCCCCTGCTCCTCGACATGTCGATCCACCACGTCGACCTCGTCCGATCGATCACAGGCCTGGAGTTCGTCGAGGTCGACGCCCGTGGCTGGCCGGTCCGCGACAGCCCGTTCATGCATGACTCGAGCGTCGCGGCCCTGCTGACGCTGGCGGACGGGACGCCGGTCTCCTACTACGGCACCTGGAGCGAGGCGCTCGGGCGCGAGACGTCCTGGAACGGTGATTGGGAGCTGGTGGGCTCGGCGGCGAGGGCGACGTGGACCGGCGGCGTGAACGACGCGCTCCGCGGCACCGTGAAATTCGAGCGCTACGGCTCCAGGAGCGCACGGCTTGCGCCGCCCCCGCTGCCGGTGCTCGACCGGCTCGCCGTCCTGCACGAAGTGCGGCGCGCGATCCAGGAGGGGGTCGAACCCGAATGCTCCGCCGCCGACAACCTGCGGACGCTGGCGGTTGTCATCGCACTCGCCCGGTCGACGGAGTTGCGTGCGCGGGTGGCGGTCGAGCAAGTAGGCTCGGCGGCGTGACGACCTGGGGGATCATCTCGACCGCAGACATCAACCGGCTGGTCATTCCGCCGGCCCAGGAGTCGCCGCAGATCGATCTGGTCGCGGTGGCGAGCCGTACGCAGGAACGGGCGGACGAGTACGCCGCGCAGTGGAGCATCCCGAGGGCGTACGGCTCCTACGAGGCGCTACTCGCCGACCCCGAGATCGAGTGTGTCTACATCTCGCTCCCCAACACGATGCACACCGAATGGTCGATCACGTCGGTCGAGGCCGGGAAGCACGTCCTCTGCGAGAAGCCGTTCACGCGCAACCCCGACGACGTCACCGCGGCCTGGGACGCCGCCGATCGGGCCGGACGTCTGCTTTCCGAGGCCTTCATGTGGCGGCACAACCCGCAGACGGCCCGGCTGAGGGCGCTGATCGACGACGGCGCCATCGGCGAGGTGCGCCTGATCCGCGCGGCCTTCTCGTATTCGTTGCACGACGAGGACAACATCCGTCTGCGCACCGACGTCGAGGGTGGGGCGCTGATGGACGTCGGCTGTTACTGCGTCAGCGGCTCCCGGCTGGCGGCCGGCGCTGAGCCGGTCGAAGCGTACGGCTCGGCGTGGTACGGGCCGTCGGGGACCGATTGGGTCTTCACCGGGCTGCTCCGCTTCCCGGGGGACGTGCTCGCGACGTTCGACTGCGGCACCGCGCTCCCCAACCGGGACGAGCTGGAGGTGATCGGCAGCGAGGGCTCGCTCTTCCTGGACGACCCCTGGCACGCGTGGACGCCGGTGATCGAGCTGCGCCGGGACGGCGGGGTCGAGCGGATCGAGATCGAGCGCGCGAACTCGTACCGGCTCGAGCTCGAGAACGTGAGCGACGCGGCGGCCGGGGCGGCGGAGCTGCTCCTCGGCCGTGAGGACGCGATGGGCCAGGCGCGGGCGCTGGAGGCGCTGCACCGCTCGGCGCAGAGCGGCACGCCGGTCGCGCCGTAGTGGACGCGGCCGCGGCGCGGGAGCGTGCGGCCGCGATGTTGGCCGACGCGGGCATTGTGCTGACACCGGCCGAGCGCGAGGCGATCGAGATCGCCGACTTCGGGGTGGGCGACCTCGAGCGGTACGGACTCCAGATCGTCGTCTACGTCAACACGGAGCGCGTGTGCGCGAAGGAGCTCGTCCTGTTCCCCGGCCAGACGTGTCCGGAGCACCGGCATCCCCCCGTGGGCGGCGAGCCGGGAAGGAGGAGACGTTCCGCGTGCGGCGCGGCGTCGTCCACCTCCACCTGGGCGACGAGGAGATCGTCCTGCGCCCGGGCGACCAGCACACGATCCCGCCCGACACACTCCACTGGTTCCAGGCCGGCGACGAGGGCGCGATCGTCTCCGAGTTCTCGACCCGCAGCCGCGACGAGACGGACGTCTTTACGGATCCGCGGGTCGTGCGGTAGTCCGGTTCGTCCTGTGGGCACATCGATCACCCTTTCGTCCGCCCTTGGCCCTTGACGGATTCGGTGTCTTCGTTGGTGTCTGACACCGGGGCTTAGCCGGTCGAGAGCCCGCTCGCCTCGATCGCCCGCTGCGCGAGGTCTTCGTCCACCTCGCCCGGCAGGCCGCTGACGCCGACCGCGCCGACGCGCACCTCGCCGTCGAAGGCGGCAACACCGCCCTTGAAGAAGGTGAAGAACGGGTCGAAGCTCGCCCGCTCGACGGGATCGTCGGCGACCTTCGCCGCCAGCTCGGAGGTCGCGCTGGCGTCGCTCCGCGCCGCCGTGTACGCCTTCCGCTGCGCGTTCAGGCGCGTGTCCGCCGCGGCCCCGTCCATCGTGGCAGCGGCGACAACCTCGCCGTGGTCGTCGGCGACGAAGACGGACACGGCCCCGGGAGCCTCCTCGACCACGAACCGGACGATCGCGAGCGCCTGATCCAGCTTCACGAGCCGATTCTGACGGCCGCGGGCACCGCTCGCCTGTGGAACACATGTTCCACACTCGCCACACGTCTGGTGCCAGGCATTGGTTGTGGATAACCGCACCGCCCTGGCCGGAGCAGACGATCCGGGCGGGAGTACCATGAGCCCTCTATGAGCCGTAGGCTCGACGGAGGCGACCAATGAGCGGAGGCGCCGGCTTTGCCGGCGCCGAAGCGGGGCGTTGAGCGCTCCCGCGCTGGCCGCGCCCGGCGGGCCCGTCATCTCGATCCGCGGTCGGCCGTACCCCGTCCTGCTGCCGAAGCTGAGCGACCCGCGGCTGCACCTCGCGGCCGTGATCGTCTCGCTCCAGGTCCTGGGCCAGGTCGCCTTCGACTTCCGTCTCTCGATCGCCCAGATCCTGGTCGCGCTCGGTACCTGCGCGGTGCTCGAGGTGGGGATCGCGTTCGCCCGCCAGCACGTCCTGATGTGGCCCGCGAGCGCGATGCTGACCGGGAACGGCGTCGCCTTCGTGCTGCGCGTCCCCGGCACGGAGCACGGCGACTGGTGGAGCCTGCACGGGTGGTGGATCTTCGCCGGCACCGCCGCGATCTCCCTGCTCTCCAAGTACGCGATCAAGTTCCGGGACTCGCACATCTTCAACCCGTCGAACTTCGGCCTCGTGCTCTGCTTCCTGCTCCTAGGCCCTGAGCACGCCGAGCCGCTCGACTTCTGGTGGGGGCCGATGTCCCCCTGGATGGCGCTGGCCCTCGCGATCATCGTCCTCGGCGGGCTGGCGATCCTGACCCGCCTGCACCTGCTCGTGATCGCCGTCTCGTTCTGGGTGAGCTTCGCGGCCGCCCTCGCCGTGCTGGTCGCGATCGGCCACGGGATGACCGCCCGCTGGCACCTCGGGCCGATCACCGGGCGCTACTTCTGGTGGGTGCTCGTCACCTCGCCCGAGGTGCTCGTCTTTCTCTTCTTCATGATCACCGACCCGAAGACGACGCCGAAGAGCACGCGCGGACGGGCGATCTACGCGGTCTCGATCGGGCTTCTGTCGGTGCTGCTGATCGCCCCGGCGACGACCGAGTTCTGGGCGAAGGTCGCGCTGCTCGGTGCGCTGGCGATCGTCAGCGCGGCCAGGCCGCTGCTCACGCTGATGCCGCGGATCCACCTCGACCGCCGGTTCCTGGTCGCGCTCGGCGCTGCCGCGCTCGTCGCCTACACGGGTGCGATCGCCGGCGCCGGAATCCGGGCGCGGCCCGATACGGCCGCCGCGCCGCTCACGGGGACCGAGCGGCTGCCCGAGATCCAGATCGGTCCGTCGAAGGGCGTCCAGACGAAGCTCAGCCCGCCGACCGCGCGGCAAATCGCCGCGGACCTCGTCGCCGACCTGCGCCTCCAGGCCGACGCGCTCTCGCACCGCAACAGGAACGCACTCTCCCGCTCGGCGACCTTCGACCGTCTCCCCCAGCTCGGTCAGCTGATCCGGAACGCCGGAACGATGCCGATCACCGTCCCGTCCTACCGCCTCGACCGCATGCGCGTGTGGCTCGAGCCCGGCCACGGTCAGGGCGCGGCGATCGTCGTCGCAGGGTTGGAGGGGAAGCAGCAGCTGACCGTCTACTCGGGCCGGAAAGCGCAGCTCGTCTCGCGCGCCGCACCGGCCTCGTTCCGGCAGACGCTCGAGCTCCAGTTCGACTCGGGGAGGTGGCTGGTCGCACGCATTCGCGTCCCCGTGAAGCCGGTCCTCGCGCTCGCGAGTCCGGAGGTGCAGGCGGCTGCGGCGAAGGGCTTCGAGGGCGTCCGGCTCACCGACGTCGCATCGCAGGTCGGGCTCGACTTCCGCCAGGGCGCCTTCCGCTACGGCGTCACCCAGGACGTCCCGGCGATGATGGGCGGCGGCCTCTGCTGGCTCGACTACAACGGCGACGGCTGGCTCGACCTGTTCGTGGTCAACTCCTACGGCGAGGGCGACATCGGCGCCTACGACGCGAACGGCGGGCTGCCCCGGACGGCGCTCTTCCGCAACGACCACGGCCGCTTCACCGACGTCTCGCGGGCTGCCCACGCCGACCGCGAGGTCCGCGGCGAAGGTTGCGTCGCCGCCGACCTCGACGGCGACGGCCACACCGATCTCTTCGTCACCACCGCCCAGAGCGACGAGCTGCTCTGGAACAACGGCGATGGCACGTTCACCGAGGGCGCCCGAGCCGCAGGCATCGTCTCCTTCGGGTGGCACGCCGGTGCGGCCGTCGGCGACGTGAACGGCGACGGCCGCCCGGACCTGTTCGTCGCCGGCTACACGGAGGCGAACGCCCCGATCCCGGACTCCTCGGCGGGCTATCCGACCAACCACCTCGGCGTCCGCGACGAGCTCTTCCTGAACGAGGGCAACGGCCCCGACGGCCGTGCCCGCTTCCGCGAGGTCGGCAGGCAGGCGGGGCTCGACCCCGCTCCCTACGACCACTCCCTGGGCGCCACCTTCACCGACCTGAACGGCGACGGCCGGCTCGATCTCTACGTCGCCAACGACGAGGACCCGAACCGCTACTACGTCAACGGGCCGGCGTCGGGCCCCCTCGGCTTCCGCTTCGTCGACCGCGCCCAGCGCGCGCACGTCGCCGACCGGAACGCCGGGATGGGGATCGCCGAGGGCGACTTCAGCGGCGACGGCCGGCAGGACCTGTTCGTCAGCAACTCACGCGGCCAGGGGCACGCGGTCTTCCGCAGCCGCGGCGCCGGCTTCACGAACGCCCAGCCGCTCTTCGCGACCGCGTTCGGGACGAACGAGACCGGCTGGGGCGACTCGTGGGTCGACCTGAACAACGACGGCCGGCTCGACCTCGTAGTCGCGAACGGCGGGATCCCGATCACGAACCTGAAGAAGGATGCGGGGCCGATCCAGGTACTCGAGAACGTCAAGGGCGGCTTCGTGAACGCGACCTCTCTGGTCGGGCTCGCGCACGCGCCGCGCGTCAACGGCCGCGGCGTCGCCGCCGCGGACTTCGACAACGACGGCCACGTCGACCTCGCGGTCGGCTCGATCGGCGGGAAGCTGATCCTGCTCCGCGGCACCGGCGGCTCGGGCCACTGGCTCGAGGTGAAGCTGCCGCGGTTCGCACCGGGCGCGCTGGTCACGGTCACGCTGCCGGATGGGGAGACGCTCTCTCGGGAGGTGCACGCGGGCTCGAGCTACCTGTCCTCCGAGGACCCGCGCGTCCACTTCGGCCTCGGCACGGCGAACCGCGTGGTCGACCTGAAGGTCCGCTACCCCGAGGGGCATACGACGCGGCAGGCCGACGTCGCCGCCGACCGGGTGATCACCGCCCTGCCTTGATCTGCCGCTGGCGGACGATCGTGTCGAACGTGACCGCCAGCAGCAGGATCGCCCCGGTGACGATGTAGATGACCCCCGTCGTGTAGCCGACGGTGTTCATCCCGTTCGCGATCGTCGTGATCAGCAGCGCCCCGACCAGCGCATTGCGGACCTCGCCGCGGCCGCCGAACAGGCTCGTGCCGCCGATCACCGCGGCCGCGATCGCGTCGATCAGCAGCGTGCCGCCGCCGGCGTTCAGGTCGACACTGTTCAGGCGGGCGGCGAGGACGATCCCGCC
>JBKOVQ010000231.1:0-9286 GCA_046723985.1 Actinomycetota bacterium
TAAGAGACAGCCTTGTGCCGGATCGCGTTCCCGCTCTCCCCCTGCACCTTCAGCGCATACGCCACGTTCTCGGCCGTCGTGCGGTTGGGCAGGAGCTTGAAGTCCTGGAACACGCACCCGAGGTTGCGCCGGAGCAGCGGAACCTTCGACTGCTTGAGCCGACCGAGGTCGCGCCCGCCGACGATGATCCGCCCCCGCGTCGGCTCGAGCTCCTTGAGGAGCAGGCGAATGATCGTCGACTTGCCCGACCCCGATGCGCCGACGATGAAGACGAACTCGCCCTTCTCGATCGTGAACGAGACGTCTCGTAGCGCAACCACGTCGGGGTCGTAGACCTTCGTCACCGCCTCGAACACGACCATCGCCGCAGAGGTGGAGACCGGGCGCTCGACGGGCTCGGCAACCGCTACCGGGGTCTCGATCTGGAGGTCGTCTGCTTCCTGCACCGGGGTTACTTGCGGCAGAGCGTCGTCGGCAAGTACAGCCGGGCCCGAGGCGCCACCGGTCGGGGGTGGGCCAAGTCTAGCCGGATCCATGGCTAGACCGCCTTGCCTGCCGCCCGGGCGAGGAGGTAGGCGTGCACGAACTCGTCAAGGTCGCCGTCGAGGACGCCCTGCGCATTGCCGACCTCGACGTCCGTTCGGTGGTCCTTGACCAGCTGGTACGGGTGCAGGACATAGCTCCGAATTTGACTTCCGAAGTCTGCCTCCTGCACCGCTCCGCGCTCCTTCGCCAGCTCGGCCTCACGCTGCTCCTGCTCGAGCTCCGCCAGCCGTGAGCGGAGGATCCGGAGGGCCGTTTGCTTGTTCGACGTCTGCGAGCGCTCGTTCTGGCACTGGACGACGATCCCGGTCGGGAGGTGGGTGATCCGCACGGCCGAGTCGGTCTTGTTCACGTGCTGCCCGCCGGCGCCGCTCGCGCGGTAGGTGTCGATGCGCAGGTCGGCCTCGTCGATCTCCGCCGCGGCGTCCTCGGGGAGCAACGGGCTGACGATCACCTGAGCGAACGACGTGTGCCGACGGTGCGCCGAGTCGAAGGGCGAGAGGCGGACCAGCCGGTGCACACCCCGCTCCGCCTTGAACACCCCGTAGGCATTCTCGCCGCGGACCGTGAACGTCGCCGACTTGAGGCCTGCTTCTTCCCCGGGGCTCGCCTCGAGCAGTACGGTCTGGAAACCGCGGCGCTCGGCCCAGCGCAGGTACATGCGCAGGAGGATCTCCGCCCAGTCCTGTGAATCGGTGCCCCCTGCCCCGGCGTGGATCGTGACCACGGCGTCACCGGGGTCGTACTCGCCGTTGAAGAGCGCGTCCTCCTCCAGCCGTGCGAGCTCGGCGCGCAGCGGCCGGAGGCTGGAGGCGATCTCCTCGGCCATGTCGCCGTCCATCGCGGCCAGCTCCTTGGCGTCGTCGTACTCCTGCGCCAGCCGCCGGTAGCGTTCGAGGCGCTTCGTCACACGCGAGTGCTCGGTGGTCGTGGCCGCGGCCCGCTGCTGGTCGTCCCAGAAGCCCACGGCGCCCATCTCCTGCTCGAGCTCGGCCGCTCGGACCGCCAGTCGATCTGGGTCAAAGGTAATCACGGACCCATGCGAGCTGGGTCCCGATCTCCTCGAGCTGCTGGTCGAGCGGCTGGTCGCCGGCGTCCGCCATTGAGACAGCCTAGCCGAGCCTCATCGTGGCGTCGGCACGCGACGAAATCGTCACGCTTTCGGCACGATCAGGTGCGTCCGAACCCGGTAGCGTCGGCCGCAGGGGAAGGGGCTCAGCCCCCACCCTCGGGTGGGGGTATGGCGCAGCCGTCGCGATCGCAACCGCCTAGCGCATGTCGCCGGCCAGCAGGGAGTAGACGGCGACGTCGGTGCGGACGTCCTCTTTGAAGTGCAGCGACCGCAGCACCCCGTCGCGGCGGTACCCGGCTCGCTCCGCGACCCGGATGGACGGTTCGTTGCCGACGTCGATCCGCAGCTCCACCCGCTCGAGCCGCAGCCCGTCGAATGCCCAGGCGGTGACCAGGCGGAGCGCCCGCCCTGCAACTCCACGGCCTCGCGCCTCGCGCGCGACCACGTAGCCGATCTCGCCCTGCCGCGCAGGCAGGTCGAGGTCGACGATCGCCACGAAACCCAGAAACGTACCGGCCTCGCCGAGGATCGCGAACCCAGCACACGACCCGTCCTGCCAGCCCCTCGTGTAGCGGCCGATCCACCGACCCGCAAACCCCTTCGGCGGCGAGGACGGAACGCGGGTGTTCCGAATGACCTCAGGGTCGTCCATCAGTCGCTCGAAGTCCGGCACGAACCGCTCGTCGAGCGGCTCGATCCGGATCGCGTCGTCTGCGAGCGGCGGGGAGGGCGCCTTCAGGCGCCGTGGCACTTCTTGTACTTCTTGCCCGAGCCGCACCAGCAGGGTTCGTTTCGCCCCAGCTTCTCGTGCTCGCCGACAGTGCGCTGCTGCGGCCGCGGCAGCGTGCTGACGACCCCGGCGTCACCCCCGAGCGCACCGGCGATCACCGCCGCGCCGGCCTCGGACTCGTGCTCGTACGAGAGGTCACCGTTTCCGACCGCGGACGCCTCCTGCATCTCGCGGAGCTCCTCGGCCTCGCCAGGCTGGAGCTGGGCGTGGAAGAGGAGCGTCAGCACCTCCTCGCGGATCTGGGCGTTCAGCTCCCCGAACATCACGTGCCCCTCGGTGGTGTACTCGACGAGCGGGTCCTTCTGCGCCATCGCCCGAAGGTGCACGCCCTCGCGGAGGTAGTCCATGTTCTCGAGGTGCTCGCGCCAGCGGGTGTCGACCACCTGGAGGATCACGAACCGCTCCAGCTCGCGCATCAGCTCCGAATCGAGCTCCTCTTCCTTGGCCGCGTACTCGTCATGGGCGTCCTCGATGAACTCCGCGGTCAACGCGGCGGGGTCCGTCACCCCGTCCTCGCGCAGCTCGTCGGCGCCGATCTCGCTGTTGTAGAGCTGCTGCATCGCCTGGGTGAGCGCGTCCAGGTCGGGGTCGCCGCTCTCAGGATCGACGAACACCTCGACCGCGCGGGTGATTACCTCCTCGATCCAGCCCTTGATCTCGTCGGAGAAGTCCTCGCCCTCGAGCACCCGCCGCCGCTGCTCGTAGATGACGACCCGCTGCTTGTTCATCACGTCGTCGTACTTGAGGACGTTCTTGCGCGAGACGAAGTTCTGCTCCTCGACCTTCTTCTGCGCGTTCTCGATCTGCCGGGAGAGGATCTTCGCCTCCATCGGCTGGTCCTCGGGGATCTTGAAGCGCTCGATGATCCGGTAGATCCGGTCGCCGGCGAAGAGGCGGACGAGGTCGTCCCGCGCCGAGAGGTAGAAGCGCGACTCGCCGGGGTCGCCCTGGCGGCCGGAGCGGCCGCGGAGCTGGTTATCGATGCGGCGCGCCTCGTGGCGCTCGGTGCCGAGCACGTACAGCCCGCCCAGGTCGACGACGCCGTCGCCGAGCTTGATGTCGACACCGCGGCCGGCCATGTTCGTCGCGATCGTGACCGCGCCGATCTGGCCCGCGTCCTTGATGATCTCGGCCTCGCGCGCGTGCTCCTTCGCGTTCAGCACGTTGTGCGGGATCCCGGCGCGCGTCAGCCGCTCGGACAGGTGCTCCGACGTCTCGACCGCGATCGTGCCGACGAGGATCGGCTGCCCCTTCTCGTGGCGCTCCTTGATGTCCTCGACGACCGCCTTGAACTTGCCGTCGACGGTCTTGTAGATGTAGTCGTTCTTGTCGTCGCGGGCGACCGGCTGGTTGGTCGGGATCTCGACCACGTGTGTGCCGTAGATCTCGACGAACTCCTTCTCCTCGGTCTTGGCGGTACCGGTCATGCCGGCGAGCTTCTCGTAGAGGCGGAAGTAGTTCTGGAGCGTGATCGTGGCCAGGGTGACGTGCTCCTCCTGGATGCGCACGCCCTCCTTGGCCTCGACCGCCTGGTGCAGACCCTCAGACCAGCGGCGCCCCTCCATGATCCGGCCGGTGAACTCGTCGACGATCTTCACCTCGCCCTCCTGGACGACGTAGTCGACGTCGCGCTGGTAGAGCGCCTGCGCCTTGAGCGCCTGGTTGAGGTGGTTGACGAGCTGGACGTTCTTCGGGTCGTACAGGTTGTCGATCCGTAGAGCGCGCTCGATCTTCTCGATCGCCGACTCGAGTGGGGCGACGGTCTTGAACTTCTCGTCGTACAGGAAGTCGATGCCCGGCGGGATCTGGGCCTCGACCGGCCCGCCGCCTGGCTGCGCCTTCGGCTGCGGGTGCCCCGTGAGCGTCCGCGCGACGCGCGCGAAGTCGACGTAGACCTGGGCAGCGGTCTCCGGCTCGCCAGAGATGATCAGGGGCGTGCGCGCCTCGTCGACGAGGATCGAGTCGACCTCGTCCACGATCGCGTAGACGTGACCGCGCTGGACGCACTGCTCCAGCGACACGGCCATGTTGTCGCGGAGGTAGTCGAACCCGAACTCCGAGTTCGTACCGTAGGTGATGTCGCATCGGTAGGCGGCCTGGCGCTCCGAGAACGGAAGCATGTTCTCGATCCAGCCGACCGTCATCCCGAGCCGCTCGAACACCCCCCGGTTCCACTCCGCGTCGCGCTTCGCCAGGTAGTCGTTGACGGTGACCAGGTGGACGCCGGTCCCCGGGAGCGCGTTCAGGTACAGCGGCAGCGCCGCGACGAAGGTCTTCCCCTCACCTGTCTTCATCTCGCCGATGTCGCCCTCGTGGAGGACGATGCCGCCCATCAACTGCACGTCGAACATGCGCTGGTCGGACTCGCGCAGGCGGGCCTCGCGCACGGCCGCAAACGCCTCGAACAGCAGGTCCTCGAGCGACTCGCCGTTCTCCAGCCGCTGCCGGAACTCGACCGTCTTGCTGCGGAGCTCGTCGTCGGACAGCTTCTGGAAGTCCGGCTCCAGCGACGTGATGTAGGCCGCCTGTCCAGCGAGCCGCTTTACCCGCCGGCCCTCGCCGGCGCGCAGGAACCGCTCGAATCCGCCGAGATCCTGTCCGGGCACGAATACAGGGTAGCCGTCATGGGCGACTACCCTTCTTGCGATGCGAACGTTCGCGCTCGCGGCGATCCTCCTCGCTGTCGCAACCGCCGCGTTCGCCGCCGCGGCAGATCGAACGGTCACCAGTCCCGGGCAGGTGCGCGCGCTCGCCCGGAGCGGATACTCGGTCGCCTTCCTCTCCGGGCCGTACGACGGCCACTGCGGCCCCCGCGTCGAGCTCTGGAGCCTCGTCACCCGCGGCGTCTACCCGCTCGGCCGCCGGCCCGACGCCCTCTGCCGCCAGCGCCCGTCGACCGGCAGCGGCATCACTGACATCGCGGTCGCGGGCGAGCGCGTGCTCTGGCTGGCGTACGCGGGCGGAAACACCCGCGACTGGCTGCTCTTCACCGCGACCCGCACGCGCCCGAACGAGCGTCGGCTCGAATTCCAGCCGGTCGACGTCGACGAGCCGTCTCCGATCGTCGTCGGCGTCGCATCCGAGCAGGCGATGCCCTACGCGGTGCGATCCACGGTGAAGGTGCTCACGGCCAACGGCAAGAAGGTCTACTCCTGGAACGCACCGGGGCTCGTCACGAACATGACCGCGTACGAGGGTCGGGTCGCCGTGTTCGTGCGGGGCGGGAAGTGCTTCGTCCTCTCGCCGACCGGCTCCGTCCTGGAGACGTACACGTTCCCACCGGGAGCGGTCCAGGAGTTCGCGCTCGCCGGGCAGGGACTTGTCGTGCAGCTCCCGCGGGGCAGGATCGAGATCCGGAAGGGCGCTTCGGTGAACACGCTGACGCTGCCGGCCGCGGCGAGGATGCTCGACTTCGCCCAAGGGCTCGTCCTCTACAAGATCGGCAATCAGCTCCGAACACGCGCGGTATCGACCGGCAGAGACAGATTTCTTCGCTACGGAACCTTCGGCGCGCTCGAACACAACGGGCTCTCGTACGCAAGTGGGAGGACGGTGTCGTCGGTCGCGTGGGTGAACGTGACCGCCGGTTAGAGTGGCATCGCCTCCACCTCCCAGGTCGAGCCGTCCAGACGCCTCGCGCGGACGACGAACGACCCGCCGCGGCCGGATCCGAACTCTTCGAGCTCCGGAACCGATCCGGCGGCGTCCGCCCCGTCCACGAGGAGAGTCCGCTCGCCGTCGTGGACGGTCAGGGTCACCTCGCTTCCACCCGGGTCGGCGGGCAGCTCGAGGACGTCGATCTGACGTATCCCGACTGCCCAGCGCGCCACGGCGCGCCTGGACGCCTCTGCACGATACGGCGTCGTCGCGGACGTCTCGAGCGCGTCCGCGAGCGCGTCCACGTCTGAGCCCTCCTCGACCACGAGCGTGTCGTCGGGGAGCGCGACGAAGCGGACGCGGTCACCCTCCACTCCCTCGACGTCGACGGTGACGACCGCATCCCACTCACGCGCGCGGGGCACGCCGTGGATACCGGTCTCCATCCACCCGGGCGGCCGCGTCCCGCCGACGGGCTCGACGTCGAGACCGCCCTCCCGAGCGAGCTGCCGGTGGAGCGGCTCGCGCCGCCGGAACAACCCCACCCGTCGCTAGCTCGGCTCGATCAGGCCGTAGCCGCCGTCCCACCGCCGGTAGACGACGTTGATCTCGCCGGAGTCCTCGTGCCGGAAGACGAAAAAGTCGTGCCCGACGAGCTCCAGCTGGAGCACCGCCTCCTCCGCGCTCATCGGATGCATCGTGAACTGCTTCGTCTTCACGATCACGGGTCCGCCCTCCTCGTCGGTTGCCATTGCCCCTCCCGTCGCGATCTGGCCGGCGCCGTTCCGGTCGGCGTCGCGGTGCCCGCGCCGGCGGCGCTTCTGCCGGTAGCGGGTGACCTGACGCTCCAGCTTGTCGGTCAGCAGGTCGATGGACGCGCGCATGTCGGTCGACCGCTCCTTCGCCCGCAGCACCGGCCCCTTCGTCCAGATGGTTGCCTCGGCGACGATCTTGTCGGCGATCGACGGGTTGCGCTCCACCGCGAGCTCGAGCTCGACCCTCGTCGGGTCCGCGAGCTGCCGCTCGAGCTTCGCGAGCTTCTCCTCTGCATAGGACCGGATCGCCGCGCTGACCTCGACGTTCTTCCCTTTGACCTGGAGGCGCATCTCGGTTCCCCCTTTAGCACCAAGTGGTCATGCCCACCCTAGACGATCTCACCTCCTCACGGCACGCGCGAAGGTGACGACCTCCACTCCGGACGCTCCCGCGCGACGGAGCGCGGTCGCGGCGGCCGAGACGGTCGCGCCGGTCGTGTAGACGTCGTCCACGAGGAGGACCCGGCCTCGGGCCGGACCGGCGTGGAAGGCGCCCCGGACGTTGCGGCGCCGCTCGTCGCGGCCCAACCCCCGCTGCGGCCGCAGCAGCCGGGTGCGCCGGAGCAACGACCGGACCGGCAGCTCCCAGCGCCGCCCGAGCTCGCGGGCGAGGCTCGCCGGCGGGTGGTGCCCGCGCTTCAGACTCCGATCGCCATCGGCCGGGACGAACGTGATCAGGTGTGCCCCCACCGGCACCGCCACGACCTCGGCGACGATTCCAGCGGCCCGCGGAGCGAGGTCGCGCAACCCTCGTTCCTTCCAGCCGGAGACGAGCGCGCGGACGCGCGCGTCGTACTCGACCGCAGCCCGGGCGGAGGTGAACGCGATGCGACGGCCTGCGCACTCGCGGCAGTGCACCACCGGCCAGGCGACCGGCGCGCCGCAACGTTCGCAGACCGGTGCGGCGATCCGCGGCAGCGAACGAGCGCACGCAGGGCAAAGGGTGGCGCCCGGAACGGCGCAGACGACGCACCGTCTGGGAAAGAGCAGGTCGAGCAGCACATGCGGACACGCTACGTGTCGCCGGTGTACGCGTCTGTGACAGATGCGCGACGAACGTGTAACTTCGCAGCATGTCAGCACCGCCCCCGCAGCCCCCGCGCAAGAAGCCGTTCCGCTGGGGCTCGAACGACCCGGATCACCCCGGGCTCAGCTGGTGGGGCAGGTGGGTGGTCCGGCGGAAGCCCCCGTCGGACAGACCGCCCGCGCCTCCGCCGGGTCAGAGGCCGCCGGCCGCCTAGCCCACCGGCGAGTAGGTCTCGCGCGTGGGGAGTCCGACCCGCTCCCGCCAGCGGTTGTCCGCCTCCAGCAGCTGCTCGGGGTTCCCGATGTCGAACCACGGACCGGCGAACCGGTAGGCATAGACGGGCTCCCGCGGGTAGAGCCACGCGACCAGGCGTCCCGGCTGGTCGGGCGGATTGCCGTCGCCGAGGTAGCGCTCGACGAGCGGAACGTGCGCGCGGCTGTACAGGTACGCGGCCGTCGCCACCAGCGTGCTGCGCGGCTCCGAGGGCTTCTCCTCGAACCCCGTGATCCGGTCGTCGGCGTCGGTCTCGACGACGCCGTAGTTTGTGGCGAGCTCGAGGTCGCCGCAATCGTAGACGGCGACGGCGCACGCCACCCCCTTGCCGCCGGCAAAGTCGGCGAAGTCGGCCAGAGCGAAGTCGAAGAGGTTGTCGCCGGCGACGACGAGCAGATCGTCGTCGGCGCCCGTTCTCTCCAGCACGAAGGCGATGTCACCGATCGCCCCCAGCCGGTCCTCGTTCGAGACCGTGCCGTCGTCGTGGACCGTGATGCGGTCTCGGCCGGCGGCCCAGCGACGGAAGTCCCCGGCGAAGCGCGCGTTCGTGACCAGGTGGATGTCTCGAGTGACCGCCTCGATCCGGTCGCAGACCCAATCGATCATCGGCCGACCGGCAACCGGCAGGAGCTGTTTCGCGGTCGTCGCGGTCAACGGGCGCAGCCGCGTCGCGTACCCGGCGGCGAGGACGATCGCCCTCATACGGCGAGAACGCCGGCCAGCGATTCGGCGTAGGGCGCCCGATGGACGGCGTGTTCGGTGACGATCGCCGAGATCAGGCCGGCCGGAGTGACGTCGAAGGCAGGGTTCCGCGCCGCGAATCGCGCGGTCACCTCCTCGCCTGCGCGTTCCTCGATCGGGATTCCTTCCCCAGTCGCGGTCGCGAGATCCACGCTCGAGCTCGGCGCCACGACGTAGAACGGGATCCCGTGGTGCGAGGCGAGGACCGAGAGCGTGTAGGTGCCGATCTTGTTCGCAGTGTCGCCGTTCGCGGCGATGCGGTCCGCGCCGGTCAGGACCGCGTCGACCTCGCCGCGCGCCATCATCAGCCCCGCCGCGGAGTCGGCGATCACGGTATGGGGAATGCCGGCGTCCTCGAGCTCCCAGGCGGTCAGGCGCGCTCCCTGGAGGAGCGGCCGGGTCTCGTCCACGAGCACGTGCTCGAGCAC
>JBKOVQ010000203.1:0-6127 GCA_046723985.1 Actinomycetota bacterium
CGTAAGCACGGTCTGGCCGGGCGAATGCCCGCCGACGCAGATCGCCGCGACGCCGGGCGCGACCTCCGCATCGCCGTCGAGCAACCGGACGCGTCCGTCGCGCGCGGCTGCTGCGATCAGGTCGACGTCGCCCGGTTCGACCTGCGGCGCGAACTGCGCCTCGCCCGCCTCGCTCCCGGACCAGAAGTCGAGCTCACTCCGTTGGACGACCAGCTCCGCCTGCGGGAACGCGGCGACGTTGCCGGTGTGGTCGTAGTGGAGGTGGGTGAGGACGACGGTGCCGACCGTGCCGGGATCGACCCCAATCCGGCGGAGCGCCTCAACCGGCGGGCACAGGCAGGTCCGGCCGCGGCGGGCGCCCGACTCCGGGTGGAAGCCGGTGTCGACGACGATCGTCGCAGCCCCGTTCCGCAGCACCCAGAAGAAGTAGTCCATCCCGATCGCGGCGTCGGGCTCGCCGTACGAGCTCCAGCGGTAGTAACACTCGCTCTTCCGCGTCGTCCGGGTCCCGTAGCGGAGCGCGGTCACTTCGTACACGGACCGACTCTACCCGGCGGCGGCTCTAGACTCGAACCGTGCGCGTTGTGATCGCCGGCTCCGGGGGACGAGAGCACGCCTTGGCCTGGAAGCTCGCGCAGAGCGACCGCCTGACGGAGCTGCACGCCGCTCCCGGGAACCCGGGGATCGCCGAGATCGCCACCTGCCACCCGGTGCGGGCCGACGACGGCGACGGGCTTCTCGAGCTGGCGCGAGCGCTCGAGATCGACCTCGTGGTCATCGGTCCCGAGGCCCCGCTCGTAGCCGGGGTGGGCGACCGGCTGCGCCACGGAGGCGTTCCTGTCTTCGGTCCAGGCGCCGACGCCGCGCGGATCGAAGGGTCGAAGAGCTTCGCCAAGGAGGTGCTCGAGGCGGCCGGGGTGCCCACCGCCCAGGCGCTCTCCGATCCGGCTCCGCCCTGCGTGGTCAAGGCGGACGGGCTCGCCGCCGGCAAGGGCGTCTTCGTCTGCCGGACGCAGGCCGAGCTCGACGCCGGCCTCGCCGCCGCACAGGAGATCGGCGGGTCCGTCGTCGTCGAGGAGCTGCTGGAAGGGGAGGAGCTGTCGGTGTTCGCGCTCTGCGACGGGCGTCGCACTCTCCCGCTCGCCGCCGCCCGCGACTACAAGCGGGCCGGTGACAGCGATACCGGGCCGAACACGGGAGGCATGGGGGCGTTCTCGCCTGTGCCGGGGTTCGACTCGTCCGAGGTCGACGAACTCGTCGACCGGATCCACGCCCCCGTCGTCGAGGAGCTCGCCCGTCGCGGTGCTCCCTTCACCGGCGTGCTCTACGCCGGCTTGATGCTCACCGCCGAGGGGCCCAAGGTGCTCGAGTTCAACTGCCGGTTCGGCGACCCGGAAACCCAGTCGCTCTTGCCCCGGATCGACGGCGACTTACTGGCCGCGTTGGAAGCGGCTGCAACAGGCGGGCTGGACAGGGTCGACCTCCACGTGACGCCGCGGGCGGCGGTGACGGTCGTCGTCACCGGAGGGGAATACCCGGAGCGGAGCGATTCCGGTTCCGAGATCGAGGGCGTCGCCGATGCCGAGCGCCTCGGTGCGCTCGTCTTCCACAGCGGTACGGCCCGCCAAGGCGAGCGCCTCGTCACGAACGGGGGCAGAATCGTCGGCTTGACGGGCGTCGCCGACCACCTGGAGGACGCCCGCGCGCTCGCCTACGGGGGTGCCGCCCTCATCTCGTTCCGGGGCGCGCGGTATCGCACCGACATCGCCTTCCCGGAGACGAGCCACGTTGCCTGATCCCCTCGTCGGGATCGTGGTCGGGTCCGAGTCCGACCGCGAGCGGATGCAGGCAGCGATGGACGAACTGGGCGAGCGCGGGATCGCCTACGAGTTCGAGGTGCGCTCCGCCCACCGCACCCCGGGCGCGGTCGCCGAGTACGCGACGTCGGCGCGCGAGCGTGGACTCCGCGTTCTGATCTGCGGGGCCGGTCTGGCGGCCGCGTTGCCCGGCGTCGTCGCCGCCCATACGGACCTGCCGGTGATCGGCGTTCCGCTGCGGTCGTCGAAGAGCGTCCTCGACGGGCTCGACGCGCTCCTGTCGATCGTGCAGATGCCGCCCGGCGTGCCGGTCGCCTGTGTCGGCGTCGACAACGCGAAGAACGCCGCCGTGCTCGCTGCGCGCATTCTCGGCGCGTCGTAGCCCCACGATACGATCCGGAGAGTGATCGCCCGCTACTCCCGTCCCGCGATGGCCCGGGTGTGGTCGGACGAGAGGAAGCTGGCGGCCTGGCTCGACGTGGAGCTCGCCGCGGTCGACGCCTGGGCGGAGCTGGGGGTCGTCCCGCGGGAGGCGGCGGAGGCGATTCGAGCCGGCGCGGTCTCTCCCACGCCCGAGCAGGTCGCCGAACGCGAGCGTGAGACCGGCCACGACCTCGCCGCCTTCGTCGACATGGTGCAGGCCGGCCTCGGAGAGGAGAGCCGCTGGCTCCACTACGGGCTGACCTCGTCCGACGTCGTCGACACGGCGCTGGCACTCCAGCTGGCGGATGCCGGCGCGTTGGTGCTCGACGGCCTGTCGGTCGCGCTGACCGCCGTCGCCCGCCGCGCCGAGGAGCATCGTGTGACGATCTGCATCGGGCGCACGCACGGCGTCCACGCCGAGCCGACCACCTTTGGACTCAAGCTCGCCGGCTGGGCGTTCGAGCTCGACCGCGGGCGCAGCCGCTTGCAACGCGCACTCGACGGCGTACGGTTTGGCAAGGTCTCCGGCGCCGTCGGCACGTACTCGGCCACCGATCCCGAGCTCGAACGGCTCGTCTGCGAGCGGCTGGGGCTCGCACCTGAGCCCGTCTCCACGCAGATCGTCCCGCGAGACCGGCACGCCGAGCTGCTCACGGCGCTCGCGCTCGTCGCGTCGTCGCTGGACCGCTTCGCGACCGAGATCCGCCACCTCGCACGCACCGAGGTGCGCGAGGCGCAGGAGCCGTTCGGCGAGGGGCAGAAGGGCTCGTCCGCGATGCCGCACAAGCGCAACCCAGTGGTCGCAGAGCGGATCTGTGGCCTCGCCCGCGTCGTCCGCGCCGCCGCGCAAGTCGGGCTCGAGAACGTCGCCCTCTGGCACGAGCGGGACATCTCGCACTCGTCGGCCGAGCGCGTCGTCCTGCCGGACGCATTCCTGGCACTCGACTACATGCTCGACCGGTTCGCGTGGCTCGTCGAGGGCATGGTCGTCCTGCCGGAGCGCATGCGCGCGAACCTCGACGCGAGCCACGGTCTTTACTTCTCGCAGCGGGTGCTGCTCGAGCTCGTCGGCGCCGGAATGTCCCGCGACGAGGCGTACCGGCTCGTCCAGGAGCACGCCGCGCGCGCCTGGGACGAGGGCCTCGACTTCCGGGCTCTTGTCGAAGGCGACGAGCGCATCACCCGGCTCGTCGATCCGGAGGCAGTCTTCGACCTTACCGTCTACACCGCCCACGTCCCGGCCGTCTTCGAACGGCTCCACACCCTGACCAGCGACCGGGAGGCCGCCCATGTCTGAAACCCTGATCCACGTCGCGAGCGGCAAGGTTCGCGAGCTCTTCACGATCGACGACGACCGGCTGCTCCTCGTCGCCAGCGACCGGATCTCGACCTTCGACGTCGTCCTCCCGACAGAGATCCCGGACAAGGGACGCACTCTGACCGGCCTGTCGGCCTTCTGGTTCGCCCGCACGCGGGACGTCTGCGCCAACCACCTGCTCGAGCTGCGGCCCGACGGCCGCTCGACCGAGTGCCGTCGGCTGGAGATGCTCCCGCTCGAGTGCGTCGTCCGCGGCTACCTGGCCGGCTCGGGCTGGAAGGACTACCTGCGTATCGGCTCGACCTCGGGCCACGCGTTGCCAAAGGGGCTGCGCGAATCGGCCCGGCTGCCGGAGCCGATCTTCACACCATCGACCAAGGCGACGAGCGGACACGACGAGAACATCGACGCCGATCGGGCGATCGAGCTCGTCGGCCGCGAGCGGTACGAAGAGGTCGAGCAGACTTCGCTCGCGCTGTATCGGTTCGCGTCCGAGCACGCTGCCGCCCGCGGGATCCTGATCGCCGACACGAAGTTCGAGTTCGGCCTCGACGCCGACGGCCACCTCGTCCTCGCCGACGAGGCCTTCACGCCGGACTCGTCACGCTTCTGGCCGGCCGACGAGTACGCCCCGGGCGGCCCGCAGCCCTCCTTCGACAAGCAGTTCGTGCGCGACTATTGCGAGGCGCTCGACTGGGACAAGACGCCGCCAGGGCCAGAGCTGCCCGGGGACGTGGTCGCGGGCACCCGCGCGCGGTACGTCGACGCGTTCGAGCGGCTGACGGGGATCGCGTTCGCCGAGTACCTCTCCGATCCGGCTGTGGTGATCTCGTGAGGGCAACGGTCCTGGTTCGGCCGAAGGAGGGGATCCTCGACCCGCAGGGCGATGCCGTCCAGAACTCGCTCCGCCACCTCGGCTTCGCCGTCGGCGAGGCGCGGATCGGCCGAGTGGTCGACCTCGAGGTCGAGGCAAGCGACTCCGCATCGGCACGCGCGGAGGTGGAGCGGATGTGCGAGCAGCTGCTCGCGAACCCGCTGATCGAGAGCTACGAGATCGAGATCACCGCTCCATGACGACGGAACCCCGCCCCACCGTCGCGCTCGTCGTCTTTCCGGGCTCGAACGACGACCGAGATGCCGCCTGGGCGCTCGGCGCCCTCGACGCGCACCCCGTGCTCGTCTGGCACCGAGAAGAGCAACTGCCACCCGACACCGGGGCCGTCGTCCTCCCGGGCGGCTTCTCGTACGGCGACTACCTTCGCTGTGGCGCGATCGCCCGCTTCTCGCCGTTGATGAAAGCGGTGGCCGCGTTCGCCGCCGATGGAGGACCCGTCCTGGGGATTTGCAACGGCTTCCAGATCCTCTGCGAGGCCGGCCTGCTGCCCGGGGTGCTGCTCCCGAACGCGTCGCTGTCGTTCGTTTGCCGCGACGTGGGTTTGCGTGTCGAGCAAGCCGCACCGCCGTTTACGGGCCGGTGTGAGCTCGATCAGCGGCTGGTGATTCCGGTCAAGCACGGCGACGGCTGCTGGTACGCACCGCCCGAGCTCGTCGAGGAGCTCGACCGAGCGGGCCGGATCGTTCTCCGCTACGAGCCGGGTGAGAACCCCAACGGAGCCGCCGCCGACGTCGCGGGCGTCCTCGGCGAGGACGGGAACGTCATGGGCCTGATGCCCCACCCAGAGCATGCGGTCGATCCAATGCTCGGCTCCGGGGACGGTGCGCTGATCCTCGCTTCGCTCGTCGATGCGGCGCGCGATCGATTGTCGTCCCCGGACCCCGTCTAGGCGCCTCCGCCAGTCGAGGTCGTCGGCCTCGACCCGACGACGCTGTGGAAGAGGCCAAGCGCGTTCGCGAGGTCAGGGTGTCTCGCCAGCTCGGACCGGAGACGCTCCAGATCGCGGGCGCGCAACGTGACCGGCCCGCGCCGCGCCGCGCCGGTGGTCGCGTACGAGAAGCGGACGAGTCGCTCGCCGCCGGCCTCGAGCAGCTGGACCACAGACGAAAAGCGCTTCTCGCCGGCGCGCTGCTGGATCGTGACCTGATCGACGACGGTCGCCGCTCCCCACGGTGTTGCGCTTGTCCTTGCCATGGAAGGCAACGTAGCGGGCGTTGCGTCACGTGTCTGTGACGCGACCGTGCCGACTCTGTGACTACGCTCGCAGGCCCTGCCCGGCGTCGTCCCCACTGATCCTCGTCTCCTCTGGGTCCAAGAACCGTGGCTGGCCGAGGCGACCGCTTGGATCCACGCCCGCCTTGCCGAGAAAGGTGTCGAGCCGACGGGTGAGCTCGAACAGCCGCACGTGCGGTGGTGGTCGACCGTCCTGCGCGTCCCGATCATCGACGGCGCGCTCTGGTTCAAGGCAAACGCCTCGCCGCACGCCTTCGAGGCGGGACTGCTGGCGATCCTCAAGCGAGTCTCGCCCGGTCACGTCCCGAGCTCGTCGCCCTCGACGCCGACCGCGGTTGGCTGCTGATGCGGGACGGCGGTGAACGGCTGCGCGAGCTCGTCTCCTCCAGCCGCGATCTCTTCCACTGGCGGAAGCTCCTGCCCGAGTACGCAGAGCTCAGC
>JBKOVQ010000241.1:0-3566 GCA_046723985.1 Actinomycetota bacterium
CCTCGCAGGGCACGGACCGAACGACCAGTACCTGGACACCGGTCTGACTCCCGAGGGCCTCCCGCGCGGGCCGAGCTCGCGGTTTGTGTTCGGCACGGACGACCTCGGCCGGGACGTCCTCGTGCGTGTCGCGTACGGCGCGCAGATCTCCCTGTTGGCCGGTGTCGTCGCCGCCTCCGTCGCCGTGTTCGTCGGTGTCGTCGTCGGCCTCACGGCCCGCTACTTCGGCGGAGCAACCCACACCTTACACGCTCGCGCAATGGACGTGGTGCTCTCGTTTCCGTTCTTGCTCTTCGCGATCGCGGTGGTCTCGATCGTTGGGCCGAGTCTCCGGGTGGCGATCGGCATCATCGCGTTCTTCAGCTGGGCGGCAGTGGGGCGGGTCGTTCGCGGGCAGACCCTGTCCATCAAGGAGAAGGAGTACGTCGAGGCCGCGCGATCGCTCGGCGCGAGCGATCTGCGGGTCATGTTCGTCGACATATTCCCGAACCTCCTCGCGCCGGTACTCGTCTACCTGACCCTGCTAATCCCTGCCGCGATCGTGTTCGAGGCCACCCTGTCGTTTCTCGGCCTGGGCGTCGTCCCGCCGACGCCCTCCTGGGGCAACATGCTCGCCGAGTCGCTCAACTACTACCGCGTGGCGTGGTGGTTCGTGCTCCTCCCCGGCGTCGCCCTCCTGGTCACGACCCTGGCCTTCAACCTCCTTGGCGACAGCATCCGAGACGCCTTCGACCCGCGCGGCGAGCGGCTCTTCAGGCGGTAGCGATGGCGCGCTTTCTGGTTCGCCGGATCTTGCTCGGCCTCGTCGTGCTCTGGGTGATCACCACCCTGGTCTTCGTCATGTTCTTCGTCGCGCCGAGCAACGTCGCGCGCCTCATCGCCGGCCGGCAGGCGACGCCCGAGACGGTCGCGCTCGTCAAGCACCGCCTCGGTCTCGACCGTCCGGCCATCGACCAGTACGGCACCTACTTGTCGAACCTCGTCCACGGCGACCTGGGCTACTCCTTCTACAACTCGGAGTCGGTCAGGAGCCTGATGTGGCAGCGGCTGCCTGTCACGCTGTCGCTCGCGATCGGGGCCGCCGTCATCTGGCTCGTCATCGGCGTGTCTTCGGGCGTGTTGGCCGCGACGCGTCCCCGCTCCCTCGCCGATCGGGTCGTGACCGTCACGGCGCTCTTCTTCTACTCGATGCCCGCGTTTCTCCTCGGGCTGATCTTCCTCTACTTCCTCTTCTTCCGGCTGCACCTGGCCGGGATCGATCTGTTCCCGGGGAGCGGCTACGTACCGTTGACTCAGAGCCCGCTGCGGTGGGCCCAGCATCTTCTCTTACCCTGGTTCACGATCGCCCTCGTGACTGCAGCGCTGTATTCGCGGCTCACGCGCGGCGCGATGCTCGACGTGCTGGGCGAGGACTACATCCGGACCGCGCGGGCAAAGGGGCTTCGGGAGCGCCGGGTTGTCTACCGACACGGATTGCGAGGTGCAGTCGCGCCGGTCGTCACCCAGTTCGGGATCGACCTGGGCACGCTCCTCGGCGGGGTGATCATCGTCGAGAACATCTTCGGGTTGCCCGGGCTCGGCCAGCTCGCCGTGCAATCGGTGACGACGCAGGATCTGCCGGTGATCATCGGAACGGTCGTCCTGGCCGCGGCGTTCATCGTCGCCGCCAACATCGTTGTCGACATCTGCTACGCGCTGCTCGACCCACGCGTACGCGTCAACTAGGGAGTGAGCGCCGCGCGCACATACGAGGCGAAGGGGCTCACCGTCATCGAGCACGAGTTCTCCCTTCCGCTCGACCACTCTCGCCCCGACGGCGTCCGTATCGGTGTCTTCGCGCGAGAGGTTGCGGCACGAGGCGGTTTCGATCGTCCGTTCCTCGTGTACTTCCAGGGCGGTCCAGGGTTCGAGGCAAGCCGCCCGACTGTCTCGCCCCCCGACCCCGTATGGCTGCAGCGCGCGGTGACGGACTATCGGGTGCTCCTACTCGACCCGCGCGGCACCGGCCGCTCGACCCCGATCGGCGCACTACCCGGGCTCACGGCGACCGAGCAGGCGGAGTATCTCGCCCATTTCCGGGCCGACTCGATCGTGCGCGATGCCGAGTCGATCCGACGTGAGCTCGGTATCGAGCGCTGGAGCGTGCTGGGCCAAAGCTTCGGAGGGTTCTGCGTCATCACCTACCTCTCGATCGCACCCTCAGGCCTTCGGGAGGCATTCGTCGCGGGCGGCTTGCCACCGATCGGCCTGCACACGGACGAGGTCTATCGGCGCACCTACCCACGCGTGCTCGAGCGCAACCGACGGTACTACGAGCGCTATCCGGACGATCGGGAGCGCGTCCTCGCAATCCATCGCCTGGCCGACGCCGGAGAGATCGTGCTCCCGTGCGCTGACGTGTTGACGCCGCGAATGTTTCGGCAGCTCGGGTTGATTCTCGGAATGAGCGACGGCGCGGAAAAGCTTCACTACCTCCTCGAGTTGCCGCCGACCTCACCGGCATTCCTCCACGACGTCGAGGCGGCGCTCCCGTTCCCGCGGAACCCAATATTCGCCGTCATCCACGAGTCGTGCTACGCGGATGGATGCACGACGGGCTGGTCGGCCGAGCGACTACGTCCGGCGGAGTTCGACTCGCCCGAGCTCTTCACCGGCGAGCACATCTACTCGTGGATGTTCGAGGACTATAAAGCGCTGCGTCCGTTACGTGACGCAGCCCATCTCTTGGCGGCAAGACAATGGCCCCGGCTGTACGACCCCGCCCAGCTCGCGCAGAACGACGTTCCGACCGCCGCGGTCGTCTACACCCATGACATGTACGTCGACCGAGTCTTGTCGGAAGTAACCGTCGACCGCGTCCGCAATCTTCGGGTTTGGGCGACCGACGAGTACGAGCACAACGGGCTGATCGCCGACGGCCAGCGCGTCCTCGACCACCTGATCGGTCTCGTGCGCGTCGTGTGAGTGAAGCGAGCTCCCTCGAACGACGCATTTGGGCAGCTCGCCGTAGTGAGGCAAGAGCGCCAGCGGATCGGCGTCGCGCGCTCGCGCTGAAACCGCAGCTGATCGTCGCGGACGAGCCCGTCTCCGCGCTCGACGTCTCGATCCAGGCGCAAGTGATCAACCTTCTCGACGACCTCCAGGACGAGTACCACCTGACGTACGTGTTCATCGCGCACGACCCCGGCGTCATCCACCACGTCTCCGATCGCATCGCGGTCATGTACCTCGGCGTGATCGTCGAGACCGCACCCGCGGACGACCTCTACCCGCGGCCGATCCACCCCTACACCGAGGCGCTCCTCTCGGCGATCCCCGACATCGACACGGACGACGAGGAGACGCCGCGCGAGCAGATCGTCCTCGAAGGCGAGATGCCGAGCCCGATCGCGCCGCCCAACGGCTGCCGCTTCCACACGCGCTGCCCCGTACGCGACCGAGATCTGCAGCGAGGTGCGCCCGCCGCTCGCCGACTTCGGTGACGGCCGTTACGCGGCGTGCCATCATCCCCTCGGCGGCGCGGTTCCGGTCGCGGGCGAGGGAGCGAGAGCGTGAGCGACGACGGA
>JBKOVQ010000047.1:0-8967 GCA_046723985.1 Actinomycetota bacterium
CGCTGCGGGTAACGATCAGCGTCGAGGAAGGCAGCGATGATGGAGGCTCACGGTGCCGAGGCCGGGCGAGGTTCACGCCACGCAGCACGAACCCATCCTCAACGGCGCGCTCGGATCCTGGAGCTCCGACGAGAGATCCCACCCGAAGAAGGGCCATCACCGCAGATTGCGGCGCAACGCCAAGTGATCCTTCAGTTGCGAGGGTGAGCGCCGACACGCACCTCCTCTAGCCGCGAAGTCGGCACACGGTGGGGCGGTTCCTCTCTCGCCCGCCCTGGCCCGTCTGACCTACGCGGTCCGCATACTGGCCGCGTGGACGACGAGACATTCCATATCTGCGAGACGTGCCGCGAGCGAATCGACCCGAACGCGCCCGACACCGTGCGGGCCGTGGGGATGCAGAAGGTGGAAGCGTTCGGGCCGACGGTCGAGTGGATCGAGGGTATGGGCGTCTTCTTCCACAAGCACTGCTACCCGACTGGCTCGCCGCAGTACCGCCGCAAGTAAGGTCGGGCGGTTCTTTATCCGCCGAGGCTCTCGAATCGTGTACCTATCGCGTACCTGAATGACTGCAAGAGCAGCCCCCGACGTGTCCGTGCAGGTTGACCCGACCATGTGGATTCATGCCGTCTGCACGTACAGGGACGTGCTCCTCCGTGCAGGAAAGCCCTACAAGTTCTTCGGGCCGCACCTCGGGGTCGCCTACGCACGGCACGACCTGATGGAGCGGTGGAGGCCGTACAAGGTGCGGCCGGCGCCGCTCCAGCCGCCCGGCAAGCGCTTCGAGACCGGGACGCTCGCCTACGAGTTGCTCGCCGGCTTCGTCGCCGCGGTCGAGTACATCGAGTCGCTCGGCTGGGACGACATCCTCGCCTGGGAGCGTTCGCTGGGAGAGCGGTTCCTGGCCGGCCTGCCGCCGTCGATCCGGTTGCACGGCCTGCCCGGGATGGAGGGACGCGTGCCGACATTTGCGTTCTCGGTGGACGGGCTCCCCGCGTCCGAGGCCGCCGCTCGGCTCGGCGAGCGCGGCTTCGCAGTCTGGCACGGCAACTACTACGCGCTCGAGGTGATGAAGCGCCTCGGGCTCGAGGACGACGGCGGCGCCGTCCGGGTCGGCTTCGTCCACTACAACACGGCCGAGGAGGTCGACCGACTCCTCGCTGAGCTCGCTCGGCTGGAGTGAGCCGCCGGCGCGAATGGGCGGCGCTCGCCGCGCTCGTCCTTCTCTCGACCGCGTTCCGGGCGTGGGCGGCCGTCGAGGTCCCGCTGCCGTGGATCGCGCCCGACGAGATGGTCTACGGGATGCTCGGCCGCGACCTCTGGCTGCACGGCTCGCTGACGATCCTCGGCGGTCCGACGCCGTACTACTCGTTGCTGACGCCGCTGCTCGACGGCTTCCCGCTCGCGGCCTTCGGGCTCGACACCGGATACGACGTGCTCCAGGGGCTCCAAGCGTGCGTGATGTCGCTCGCCGCGGTACCGGTCTATCTGTGGGCACGCACGCTCGTGTCGCGGAGGAGCGCGCTCGCTGCGGCGGCGCTGACGCTCGCGACGCCGGTGCTCGCCTACTCGGGGCTGCTGATGACCGAGGTGCTGTTCTACCCGCTGCTGGTCACGGCTGCCTGGGCGGGCGCGGCGGCGCTTGCACGGCCGACACGACGGAATCAGATTCTGCTGCTCGTCGCCTTCGTCGCAGTCTGCGCGACGAGGATCCAGGCGATCGTCCTCGTCCCGGCGCTCGTCACCGCTGCACTGCTCGACGCGTCGATCGCGCACTCGTGGTGGAGGATGCGGCGTCACCTGCCCGTGGCCGCGGGGTTCGCGGTCCTGGTCGTCGGGTGGGCCGCCTGGCGGTTCGCCTCCGGGAAGGCGGCGCTCGGCGGGTATGACGTGGTCGCAAGCACGTCCTACAGCGTCGGCTCGGCGGCGAAGTTCGTCCTCTACCACGCCGCGTCGCTGCTGATTCTCTGTGGGCTGTTCCCTGCGATCGCGGTGGTGTTGAAGCTCGTCGAGGCGCTGCGGCGGGGCGAGGACGACGAGCGGGTGCGCGCGTACCTGGTGGTGGCCTCGTCGCTGGCGTTTTGGCTCGTGCTCGAAGTCGGCGTGTTCGCGTCGCGGTACTCGGACCGCATCGTCGAGCGGAACCTGATCGGTCTCGCGCCGGTGCTCTTCATCGGCCTCATGGTGTGGCTCGAGCGCGGCCCGGACGGCGGCTACGTGGAACGCGGGATCGTCGGTGCACTCGCGGTGGTCGTGCTCGTCCTGCTCCCGGTCGGCACGTACGTGAACGTGTACGGGACCCACGACGCGATGACGCTGATCCCGCTGTACCGGCTGTCGACGGAGACCTCGGTTTCGACTATGAAGTCGGTCTACCCGGCGGTCGTTCCGGTGCTCGCGCTCGTGTTCGTGCTCGTCCCCAGACGCCGGCTGCGCTGGCTGCCGGTCGCGCTCGTGATCGTCCTCGCCGGAGCGTCGGTGCTCGTCAGCCGCTTCGTCGTCGACGAGGCGCGCGCCCAGCAAGTTGCGTTCCTCGACGGCGATCCGTCCTGGGCGGACGACAACGGCGCCGAGCGAGCCGCGTACCTCTACGACGGCGAACCCTCGTGGCCCGGAGTCTGGCACACGCTCTTCTGGAACACGGCAATCGACCGTGTCTACGACGTCGGCGCCCAGACGGTGCCGGGCCCGCTTCCGCAGCAGCGGGTGGCCGTTCGACCGGACGGGACGGTGGTCGCACCCTCTTCGCACGACGACGGACCCCACTACGCGATCGCGTCCAACTGGATCGAGCTGGCGGGCGAGCAGGCGGGCGGGGTCGAGCAGCAGGGGCTGACGCAGAAGGGGCTCACCCTCTGGAAGCTCGGCGGGCCCTTGCGGTTGCGTTCGCAGACCTCGGGCCTCCAGCTGAACGGCGACATCTCCGGCCAGGCAGTCCTCGTCGCCTATGGCTGCAGGACGGGCACGTTCCGCGTGACGCTCTTGATCAAGCAACCCGAGAACATCGACATCCGGGTGAACAACAAGCTCGTGCGTCACCTCGAGTTCCCGGCTCCCTCGGAGAACCAGAGCTGGCACGGCGACCTGCCGGTCGTCGGTCAGCTGGGCGGCGCGTGCTCGATGTCGGTCACCTCGACGGGGCTGACCGGGACGACCGTATTCGAGTTCGACCGCGGCTGACCGGGCGGCGGTGGCTACGATCCGACGCATGCCCGCCTTCGAGCGCGAGACGCTGCCCAACGGGCTGCGCGTCCTGACGGCGACGATGCCACAGGCCCAGTCGGTGTCGTGCTTCGTGATGCTCGCGGCCGGCTCGCGGTATGAGACGCGGGAGTCGAGCGGCATCGCCCACTTCGCCGAGCACATGTTCTTCAAGGGAACCGAACGGCGGCCGACCGCGCGCGACATCGCCGGCGAGGTCGACGCGATCGGCGGTGAGTTCAACGCCTTCACCGGCAAGGAGTACACCGGCTACTACGTCAGGTGCGCGGCCGAGCACCGCGACGTCGCGCTCGACGTGATCGTCGACATGCTCCGCAACTCCAAGTTCGACGCCGACGAGATCAACCGCGAGAAGGGCGTGATCATCGAAGAGATGAACATGTATTTCGACACGCCCCGCGACTTCATCGACGGCGTGTACGAGGAACTCGTCTACGGCGACGACCACCCGCTCGGCTGGGACATCATCGGCCGCAAGGAGACGATCCAGGGCGCGACCCGCGAGACGTTCCTCGACTACATCGGGCACTGGTACAAGCCGTCGCGGATGGTCGTCGGCGTCGCGGGGCGGATGGGCGACGGCCTCGTCGAGCGGATCGCCGAGCTGTTCGGCGACCTGGAGGACGCGCCCACCGGTGCTCCTCTGGCTGCCCCCGGCTCGGCGATGAACGGGTCGCGCGTGAAGGTGCACACGAAGCAGTCCGACCAGGCGCACATCTGCCTAGGCGTCCGCAGCCGGCCGATCGCCGACCCCGACCGCTACGTCCTGTCCGTTCTCTCCACGGTTCTGGGGGGCGGGATGTCGTCGCGGCTCTTCACCGAGGTCAGGGAGCGGCGCGGTCTCGCCTACTACGTCTTCGCGACGAACCACGCCTATACCGACGCCGGGTCGCTGTACGCGCAAGCCGGGGTCGACATCGACCGGATCGACGACGCCGTCGAGACCGTCACCGGCGAACTGCGCAAGATCGCGGACGAGGCGGTTCCGGAGGACGAACTCAACAAGGCCAAGAGCTTTGCGAAGGGCCGGTTTGCACTCCAGACGGAGAGCCCGCACGGGCTGATCTCGTTCGGTTTGCGCCGGGAGGTCCTGGAAGGGTGGACGCCGGAGCCGCAAGAGGTCATCGACGGCATCGACGCAGTGACGACCGAGGGCGTCCAGCGGGTCGCGACGGACCTGATCGACGACCGGGCGCTCCGCCTGGCGGTGATCGGTCCGTTCGAAGACGCCGACCGCTTCGAGCAACTGCTCGGCTAGGCCTGTCGAGACGGATCGGGTGAGCACGGCACGCCGCCGCTACTCCTTACGGGACTCGATCAGCTCCCACGTTTCCGTTGAACAGCGCGACGCCCCGCTGCCGCTCCGCCGAGCCGCCTCTCACTCCTCGCTCTGCTCCGAGCCCGCCCGCGTTCGGATCTCCTCGACAACTGCCGGATCCGCCAGCGTCGTCGTGTCCCCCAACGGCCGCTCCTCGGCGACGTCGCGCAGCAGGCGGCGCATGATCTTCCCGGATCGCGTCTTCGGCAGCTCCGGCGTGAAGACCACGTTCGCAGGCTTGGCAATCGGGCCGATCACCTGCGCAACATGGTCGCGGAGCTCGTCCATCATCTCAACCGACCCTTCCTTGCCGCCCCGCAGCGTCACGTAGGCCACGATCGCCTGCCCGGTGAGGGAGTCGGCCCGACCGCAGACGGCCGCCTCCGCGACCGCGGGGTGGTCGACCAGGGCGGATTCGACCTCGATCGTCGAGATCCGGTGCCCGGACACGTTCATCACGTCGTCGACGCGGCCGAGGAGCCAGAAGTCGCCGTCCTGGTCGCGGCGTGCGCCGTCCCCGGCGAAGTACATGCTGGGGAAGCGCGACCAGTACGTCTCCAGGTACCGGTCTGGATCCTTGTAGATCCCCCGCAGCATCCCCGGCCACGGGCGGCGCAGGACGAGGTACCCGCCGCCTCCGGGCGGCACCTCCCGCCCCGACTCGTCGACGACCGCCGCGTCGACTCCGGGGAACGGGCGCGTCGCGGAGCCCGGCTTCAGCGTCGTCACGCCGGGGAGCGGGGTGAGCAGGATCATCCCGGTCTCGGTCTGCCACCAGGTGTCGACGATCGGCGTCCGGTCGCCGCCAATGTGCTCGCGGTACCAGATCCAGGCCTCGGGGTTGATCGGCTCGCCGACCGTGCCGAGGAGCCGCAAGGACGACAGGTCGTGTCGCTCCGCATACTCCGCCCCCCACTTCATGTGCGCCCGAATCGCGGTCGGCGCCGTGTAGAGGACCGTGACCCCGTAGCGCTCGACGATCGACCACCAGCGGTCCTTGTCCGGGAAGTCCGGCGTGCCTTCGTAGATCACGCCAGTGGTCGCGTTGCACAGCGGCCCGTAGACGATGTACGAGTGGCCGGTGATCCATCCCACGTCCGCGGCACACCAGTAGACGTCGGTCTCCGGCTGGATGTCGTGGACGTAGTGGTGGGTGGTCACCGCACCCACGAGGTAGCCCCCGGTGGTGTGGGCGATCCCCTTCGGCTTCGCAGTCGTGCCGCTCGTGTACATGAGGAACAGGAGGTCTTCCGCGTCCATCGGCTCGCACGGGCAGTCGGCGTCCGAGACCGCGACCTCGTGCCACCAGACGTCTCGCCCCTCGGTCATCGGCACGTCGCCGCCCGTCCGCCGCAGAACGACACACGTCTTCGCTCCGGGCACCTCCGCGAGCGCCTCGTCGGCGATCGTCTTCAGCGGCCCGGTCACACCGCGCCGCCATGCCTCGTCCTGCGTGATCAAGACCTCGCACCCCATGTCGTTCATCCGCGCCGACAGCGACTCGGCCGAGAAGCCGCCGAAGACGACGGTGTGCGGAGCGCCGATCCGGGCGCAGGCAAGCATGGCGATCGGCAGCTCCGGGACCATGCCCATGTAGATCGCAACCGGCGTCCCCTTCCGCACGCCCAGCTCCCGCAGCGCGTTCGCCAGCCGGGTCGTCTCGCGCAGCACGTCGGCGAACGTGAGCACTCGCCGGTCGTCCTCGGGCTCGCCCTCCCAGTAGTAGGCAACCTTGTCGCCTCGCCCCGCCTCCACGTGGCGGTCGACGCAGTTGAAGCAGGCGTTCAGCTTCCCGCCGAGATACCACTTCGCGTAGGGGAGCTCCCATTCGTAGAGCTCGGTGAACGGCTCGAACCAGGTCACCCGCTCACAGCCCTCCCGCTCCCACAGCTCCTCGAACGGCACGTCGTAGAGGCCGGGCTGCGCGTTTGCCGCTGCCGCGAACTCGGCGGGCGGCGGGTAGCGGCGCTCCTCGGCGAGGAGGGTCTCGATTGCCGCGTCTGTCACGGCTCGAGCCCGTACGGATACTCGGTCAGATTCTCGGCGCCGTCCTCGGTGACCAGCACCAGATCCTCGAGCCGTACGCCGCCGTAGCCGTGACGGTACAGCCCGGGTTCGAGCGTGACGACGTCCCCGGCGACCATGCGTCCCGGCGCCCGGCCGAGCGAGGGCGCCTCGTGCACCTCGAGCCCGACGCCGTGTCCGAGGCCGTGGTAGAAGCCGTCCTCGAGTACCTCGCCGGGCTTCTTCGAGAGCTGCGTCGGTTCGCCGGCTTCGTGGAAGAGCTCACAGACCAGGCGGAAGACGTCGGCGGCCGGCCGGCCGGGCCGAATCGCCTCCAGCGACCGGTCGAGCGCCTCCTTGCAGAGCGCGTGATAGCGGGCGATCTCCTCCGGCGGCTCGCCGACGACGTACGTCCGCGTCATATCCGAGTAGCAGGCGGTCTCGATGTCCTTCGGCCAGAGGTCGATCACGATCGGCTCACCCTCGGCGATCGCGCCGGAGCCCATGTCGTGCCCGACGGCGCTCTGCGGCCCGTGCGCGACGATGAACTCGTCGGCGACCACGCCGCGGCCGGTGAAAGCCTCCAAGATCGCGGTCTTGATCCGTTCCGAAGTGAGCGGCGCCCCGTCGACGACCAGCTCTGCGCCGTTTGGCTCCGCCGTGCGGAGCAAGTGCCGAGCAGCGTCCATGCCTGCCTCGGCCGCCCGCTGCGCCCGCCGGATACCGGCGAGCTGTGCGTCGCTCTTCACCCGCCGCCGGTCCTGGAAGAGCTCGAGCTCCGGGTGGATCGCCACTCCCGCGTCGCGCAGCCGGTCGGCGAAGCGCGCCGGGAACGTCCACGGCACTGCGGCCTCGGTCACGCCCAGCTCGCGACAGGCGTTGACAGCGACCTCGAGGTGGACCTCCTCCCGCTCCAACCCGTTCTCGATCAGCTCGTCGTAGCCGAACTCCTCGTATGCATGCGGCATCGGCGCCCCCGGGATTGCCCGCACGCGGTCGATCTCGAACGAGGTCAGGACGACGTGCCTGGTCCCGCCCCGCTCGACGTAGAGGAACGGGTCGGGGATGCCGATCGGCACCTCCCACCGCATCTCCGGCGACCGGATGGTGTCGGCGTAGATCAGGACGTCGGGCACGCCCGCGCAATCTATCTAGACTCGGAACCATGAACGACCCGGTCACTCGCGCTCGCAGACTGATCGACGAGTGGGACGTCGAGCTGCGCCGCGAGCTGCCGCCCGACGCGCAGACCTTCGACGCGCACCTCCACCTCGGGCACGACATCGACGGGATGGTCGGCGAGTACGACGAGCTCGAGCGCCTGATGGCGCGGTACGGCATCTCGCGGGCGTTCATGTTCTGTATGGACGAGCCCGACCGGCACCCGGCCTTCCGGGCCCCCAACGACCGCACACTCGAGTTCGCCGCCCGCAGCGAGCGCCGGTTGATCCCTTTCGTCCGGCTCGACCTCGCCGAGGAGCCGATCGAGGAAGCGAACCGCTGTCTCGACCGCGGCGCGAGGGGGATCAAGCTGCACCCGCGCGCGCAGAAGTTCCTCCTCAACGACGAACGCCTGGCACCGATCTTCGCGATCGCCGCCGAGCGCCGCGTGCCGATCCTGATTCACGGTGGCCGCGGCCTGCCGCCGATCGCGGACGACCTCGCCCGCCTCGTCGACACGTACCCCGAGGCACAGTTGATCATCGCGCACGCCGGGATTGCCGACCTCGGCGCGTTGATGCGGCACTTCGCCGGCAAGGCGGGCGTCTTCTTCGACACCTCGGCCTGGAGCCCGATCGACCTGCTCGACTTCTTCCGCCAGGTCTCGCCCGAGCAGGTGCTGTACGCGTCGGACTTCCCCTACGGCCAGCAGCCGTCGTCGCTGCTGATCGCGCTGCGCACCGCGAAGGTGGCGGGGCTGCACGACGACCAGCTGCGTGGGATGCTCGCCGGGAACGCGGACCGGATCGCCGACGGCGAGCCGCCGCTCGAGCCGACGCCGGCGAAGGGCAGCGACACCTTCACCCAGCCGATGGTGCTCGCACGTATCCACCAGTACCTGTCCATGGCATCGCCCCTCCTGTGGACCCGGCAGCCGGACACGGTCGGCGTCCTCGGGCTGGCACTGAATGCGTGCGAGGAGAACGGCCACCCGAGCGGTGACCTCGACCGCATCCGCGAACTGCTTCTCTGCGCCCAGGAGCTGTGGCGAGCGTCACGGGACATCGAGGACGAGCGTGACCGGATGCGGGCGATCCGGAGCACCTTCCGGCTGATCCACCTGGCCGACATCCTCGCCGTAACCCCCGGCGCGGATTAGACCCACAAAGCGACCGGGGGCACGACGTGCCCCCGGTCAATGTCTCTCGACCTCGACCAGGCCACTCCTGGCCCTGGCCGTTCCCGCGCGGGAAGCGCGAGCG